>JBEICB010000027.1:0-34063 GCA_040373655.1 Pirellula sp.
CAAAGCCGCCGAAGAAGCGAGACTCTTTGAAAGTTCCGCACCCGATGAAACAACGGTCATGGCGGTTGCCGATAAAGCCGTCGTCGACGGAATCCCAATCCATATCCGAGGTAGCTACCGAAATCTAGGACCCATCGTCGAACGCGGCTTCCCCGAAGTCATGCTCCCCGAAGGATCCATTCCAATCTTCCCAACTAACAGCAGCGGAAGACTTGAACTCGCCAAATGGATCGCTAGCCCCAACCACCCACTTACTGCTCGCGTCATCGTCAACCGCATCTGGCGATGGCACTTCGGCACAGGACTCGTCGACACTACCGAAAACTTCGGCGCTCTTGGTTCCCCCCCATCCCATCCTGAACTTCTCGACTACCTAGCTCGATGGTTCATCGAATCCGGATGGTCCATCAAAGCCCTCCACCGCTTAATCCTAACCTCGTCTACCTACCAGATGAGCTCCCATCATCCCGATTTTCTTCGCGCTCAAGAGATTGATGCAGCAAATAGACTCCTTTGGCACTTTCCCATACAACGCCTTGATGCAGAACAAATCCGCGACACGATCCTCTTCGCCTCCGGAACCCTTGACCTGAAAATCGGCGGCAAAAGCGTCCCCTTACGCAACCGCCAATTTGTCTTCGACCATACATCCATCGATCACACAAAATACGACAGCCAGCGACGCACACTCTTTCTTCCTGTCATCCGAAACCATCTCTTCTCACTCTTCGAACAATTCGACTTCCCTGATCCCACGATGCCTGTCGGCGACCGCCAAGCGACGACCGTCGCCCCCCAAATGCTCATGTTGATGAACGCCCCTTGGGTACTCCAATCCGCAGAAAGAATTGCCCAACAAAGCAGTGCATACGCAAGCGATCCTACAACCCGCGTTCAGTGGATTGTTAAAGAAGTTCTCGGGCGACAAGCTACAAACACCGAATTACAACGCATCCTAGAATTTATTTCACAACCAAATATCAACTCGGATTTGCAGTGGGAACTGGTCTGCCAAAACCTACTTATTTGCAGCGAGTCTATGTATGTTCCATAAAAAAATGCAATCAACCGATAGCCTAAACTACCTACTCGCGAGACGACGCGTCCTGCAATCCTCCGCACTCGGATTCGGTGGACTCGCACTCAATACACTCCTCGCCGCAGAGCAACCCTCGAACCAATCATCCGATCCACTCTCGCCAAAAAAACCCCACTTCCCTCCCCGCGCCAAAAGAATCGTCTTCCTGTTCATGAAAGGAGGGCCGTCTCATATCGATACCTTCGATCCGAAACCCTCCCTTACTCGCGACGATGGTAAACCACCTCCCTTCGAATTGCCGCGCGTCGTATTCGCCCAACAAGGGAATTTGCTCAAGTCCCCATGGAAGTTCTCCCAGCGCGGTCAATCCGGACTCCCCGTCAGCGAACTCTTTCCCCACGTCGCCAAACACATCGACAAACTCTGTATCCTCCGGAGCCTCCACGGAAGCAATCCCGCACACGGTGGCGCACTGCTTAAAATCCACACCGGTAGCGATCAATTCGTGCGCCCAAGCATGGGAGCTTGGATTACCTACGGACTCGGTACGGAAAACCAAGACCTCCCTGCCTTCGTCACCATCTGCCCAACCCTCGCCCACGGTGGTGTCAACAATTGGGGTGCCGCATTCCTCCCTACTTATTGCCAAGGCACACCCATAGGAAACGCCAGTCAAAGTGTAGTAAAAGCAACCGTTCAACATATCGCCCCTCCAACACTCGATCGAGTACAACAACGACAACAACTCGATCTGCTCAGCAAATTCAACGACGATTTCGCAAAACAAAACCCCAGCGAAAACGATCTTGCCGGACGCCTCAGCGCTTTTGAACTCGCATTCAGAATGCAATCGAGTATCCCAGAAGTCCAAGACCTGCAAAGCGAATCCGAAGCAACCCTTCGACAATACGGTATCGATGACCCCATCACCGAAAACTTCGGTCGACAATGCCTGATGGCTCGAAGATTCCTCGAACGCGGTGTACGCTTCGTCCAAGTCACACACAGCGATAGCGAAGTCCAATGGGACCAACACTCAGACCTGTACCAAGGCCACACCAAAAACGCCGCTGAAGTCGATAAGCCAATCGCTGGATTCCTAGCCGACCTGCAACAACGCGGACTCCTCGATGACACACTCGTCCTCTGGGGCGGCGAATTCGGACGTACTCCAACCTCGCAAGGCAACGGCCGCGATCATAACCCACACGGATTCTGCATGTGGATGGCGGGCGGGGGAGTCAAAGGTGGCTACGCTTACGGCGCTACCGATGAATATGGATACTACGCCGTTGAGAACAAAATGCATGTCAATGACCTACATGCAACCATCCTCCATATCCTCGGCCTTGACCACGAACGCCTTACCTATCCCTACGCCGGACGCGAATTCCGCCTGACAGACGTAGCTGGTAAAGTCGCTACCGATATCCTCTCCTAACGACCCAAGACCCTCTAAGGTTGAAGTAAAACAACACCCGAAGCAGTCGCCGCCGCTTGCACCTTCAATGCTGTCGGATCATAAGGTGCCCGCTGACGAACTCCTGGTGCACAAGTCCCAGGACGGAAATGTCCCGCATTCGATACCTGCTCGTGTGGATGCTGCAAAGTCATCAGGTACGGGGTAAAGAAAATCCCCGTGAAGAACCGCCCGCCAGAGAGCAACGGCTGCAACGGTGGACAACGCTCGTGCCCGTGGTACTCCAACATTACGTCGTCATAATACGTCGGATAATGACAAAACGTGGGGGCTACCCAATTCTTGGTCGATACACTCCATCCAGGCTGACGATCCGGTCCATAAGGTAAAGATATGGCCGCGGGCAAACGCCCCTGCGTGGCATCCTCGGGTGTCGTCCCCGTCCCTATCCCATAGATGGATGTGTTCGGAGTTTGCAACGGCTTGACTCGCAAAGGCTCCGTACTGCGAGTTGCCGAAGTATTAGCGCTCAATGCCTCCACCCCCACAGGAACATCGTCCTGCGGCGGAACCACCGGAGTTCCCTCGCTAACCGTGGCCGATTTGAGCGAACCGACCTCCGGTTCCACCTCCTGAGAATAACACTCAAGAGATAATCCCATCACCCCGAGTGTCAGTACTAACCTCGCCGCGCGATTCGATGCACAGATCGAAACGAAACGAAGAGCCTGCGGTCTTATACCTTGCATCAGTTTGGACTCCCCACAACGCGGATCATTGATTCAAAAAAGTCGGTCCTAGGGGTTGCCCTGGCTCTCCGCATCCCAAAAGAATACCTCAATCCAAGGGGACCGACTGCCGTTCTTTTCGGCATAGTCACTACCATCCCTGCAAACAGCCTCAACGTTTTCTAGACCCATTCCCCAACGCCCGCGTTTCAGTCTTCCTAACTCCTACCAATTAACATTCCAGCCCATCACCAGCGCAATAAAAAAGCGTGGTCGATGCCACGCTCTTTTCCTCAGCCAACCAGCGAAACTCAATTCGCACTCTTCCCCTTGGGCTCTGTAGAGCTAGGTTGGGACTTCTTCCAATAAGGATCCGCACTGCGAATCTCTCGCAAATGCAACCAATGACCGTGGGTCTTCGATGTGCTCGAAACCATCGTCTCAGGAGCAATCTCTCCCTTCTGAATCCTCTTGAGAAAATCAGACTCAGCGATCGGACCTACCGTCTTCGATCCTCCAAAAAACCCCTTCTTCATGAAGTACCAGTCAGCAGACATCAGGTATCTCCTCCAAATTAAAGGTCCAAGCAAACAATCAATCAAAAATGATTGCAATCTACTCAGAGGCTCTACCTAAATTAACTCTCGTTCTGCTAACACCCCATTATACGAGTTGTTTCGGCAACTCAAGTAACAGAATCTCTAATTTCACCAACAGAGAAGAGAATTTCCTCTCCAATTTCAAAAAGCGTTTTCACGCGTTGCAAATTCGGCAAGCTGCCCGGTATCCCGGGTCACAGTAATGGTCAAAACATCCAAATCCAAACAATTTGCCTCCGTTCCAAACGGATCCTCAATCTCAACGCTCGTTTCCTCAATGCCAAACATCCCCAATGACAGCACAGCCATGAGAATCGGAGACCACCATCCAAAACGCTCACAAATCACCAGCGGAAGTGTCGCCAAATACAACAATATCAACAACTTAATCAAGGAAACGTAGGCAAATGGCAAGGGCGTCTTTTGTATTTTTTCACACCCACCCTGAGCATTGACCAACTCCGCAATCTGGGCCTCCAAATGCCTAGTAATCTCTAGCGGCAACTCCCCACTCTGCATGTGACGATGCACCCACGAACTCATCGCCGCCGCTACCGCTGTCGGCTGATTTCCAAACCTTTGCGCTGTCTCAACTACGTTCTGCGGCAAAAACGGGGCTGCTTCCGCTAAGTCCCTCAACCCCCGTAACGACATCTTCAAACTAATCGCAAACCCAGCCACTAGATCCGCTAAACGCCCACCATCACGCGTATACAACGCTCCTACCCGCACAATGTTACGGCTCGAATTGATTATCGTTCCCCAATGCGATCGCCCCTCCCAATATCTTGCATTCGAAGCATTCATCCGAAACACCAACAAAAAGCCAATCAGCGATCCTAACACAACGTGGCCAAAGGAATCGAGTTCTTTATCTAAAACGCTCGGAGTCTCTGTCGCCTGCAATTTCCCTAAACTGTAAATCAATTCAATCAAGATCGCATAACCAACCGCCAACAAAATCCGGCCATAGCACATCGGCAATGCAGTACCAGCCCAAGCAAACGCGCTCTTGAGCCAATTGCGAGTGACCCTCGGATCCGGTCGATTATTCATCTGCTCTTCCTTTCACCCCAGCCGCCACAATATCCTCTTTTACATCCCCAACAAAACGATATCCCGCATCACGTATCGTAAGAAAATGCTTCGGATGCCCGGGATCCACTTCAAATAGCTTCCTAAGACGAAGCAAGAACTGATCCACACTCCGAGTTTGCATCTCGCCCGACATGTCCCACACTTCGGCAAGCAATTCCTGACGACTGATCACTCGCCCCTCGTTCTCCACAAAATACCGCAGCAGTTGCAATTCTTTATGAGTCAACTTCACTTCCTGAGCGTCGATGTAAACTTCATACGTTTCAAAATTTATGTGCGCCCGACCAAATCGAACTTCAACCACCTTCGACGAAAAAGCCTTGCTCGGTGCCTCCACCTCCTGCCTCGGATGCAATCGCAATAAATTCCGAACTCGCGCAAGCAACTCATCGAGGTCAAAAGGCTTGTTCAAGTACTGATTTGCCCCTACATCAAACCCACGCGCCCTATCCTCCGCTAAACTCCGAGCCGAGAGAATCAATACGGGAACCTTTGCATTCAACTCCCTCAATCGTGTACAAACCGAGTAACCACTCATCCCAGGCAACATCAAATCCAACAAGATCAAATCAAACGAATAAGGATCCGACTCAAGCAACTTCGTTGCCGTGGCCCCATTGTCCACCAACGAAACTCGGTATCCTTCAGCTTCGAGATTGTATTTCAATCCCTGCGCCAAATGCGTCTCGTCTTCTACGACCAATATACGCGGCTTCATCTCAGTAACCCCCTGGAACTCATGGCAACGGCCCGACCGATCGACCATGCTCCAACTCCCAGCCCCGACGATACTCCACGGGCACGTCAGGTTGCTGCCAAGCATTCATGCCACCATCAATGTATACGGTCTGACCATGCATATGCATCGCCAAATCACTCACCAAAAAAGCCGCAATCGGACCACACACCTCCGCACTCGGAACCTCTCCATTCGGCGTGTGCAACCGCATCCAATCCAATCCCACCGCATCAACCGACAATACCTGATTCGTCAAAGGCGTTCTCACCAATCCAGGTGCAATCGCGTTCACTCGAATCCCCTTCGGTGCTAACTCGACCGCCAATGACCGAACTAACGCGCTGACCGCCCCCTTCGAAGCATCATAAACACTGTGATTCGGCTCGGATAACATCCCGTTGATCGACCCGGTAAACAATATCCGACCTTCCCGACCCCGCTGAACCCAATGCTGACTCAACGACTGCGAAAGAAAATATCCAACCTTGACGTTCAAATGCATCGTTCTATCAAATCCGCTCTCGCTGACTTCTAAAAACGAGGGATCGATGTAGATCCCAGCATTGCAAACCAGAATTGAGATATCGCTATGCTCCGCAAGCAACGGACGAACCCATTGAGTTCGCAACTCCTCGATCGAACAAGCCAAATCAAAACAAGATAACTGCGATCCAGGACTACACTGCCGACATCGAGCCAGTGTGTCTTGAGCCTGAGAATCGTCACGCAACCCATGTAAAATTACAGTCGCACCCGCCTCCGCCAATGCCGTCGCAATCGCTGCACCAACACCCTGTGTGCTCCCAGTAACCAATGCCTTCCTGCCATGAAGATCAATCTTCATCGCAATGCCCTATGAAGTAACAGAATCGGAAATACTACCATCGGCGACGGCGCCCGCCTTCACCTTCCGCCCCCCTCGCCGCTCAATCGCAGCTTCCACAAATCGCGCAAATAGCGGATGCGCCTTCGTCGGCTTACTCTTGAACTCCGGATGAAATTGCACTGCCAAGAAAAACGGATGCGACGGCAACTCCATGATCTCCACCAAACCACCATCTGGACTTAATCCGGAAAAACGCATCCCATGGGCTTCGAACTGACTTCGATAAACGTTGTTGAACTCATAGCGATGCCGATGCCGCTCGTGAATCAACTCTTGAGTGTGATAAGCTTTCTGTGCGATCGAATCGGATTGCAATCGACATGGCTGCGATCCGAGCCGCATCGTCCCTCCCAACAAAGTCACATTTCGTTGCTCGTCCAATAAACAAATGACGGGATGCGATGTGTCTTTATCAAACTCCGTCGAATGGGCTTGCCCTAAACCTACCACGTTGCGACCAAACTCAATCGCCGCACACTGCATCCCTAGACATATCCCGAAAAATGGAATCCCCTTCTCCCTCGCGTATCGTATCGCCTGAACTTTTCCCTCCACCCCTCGCTCGCCAAATCCACCAGGTATCAAAATCCCATCGTATCCAGACAGCAACCGCTCCGGTCCCTCTTCTTCTATGTCCCCGCTCTGAATCCTCGCAATGCGAATATTCGCCTGATGAGTAATACCCGCATGGTCAATCGATTCGTAAATCGATTTGTAAGCGTCCTTGTGCTCAGCATATTTGCCAACCACCGCAATACTCACCTCATGCTTCGGGTTCCTCAACGAATACATCAACTGATCCCAAGCATCCAAACGCAGTGGCTGCGCACTTAAACCAAACCGCTTGATGATAAACTCGTCGAGCCGGTGATCCTTCAACGACAATGGCACCTCGTAGATTGAGAAATCCTTGTCCTTCTCTTCGATCACCGCTTGCAAATCTACGTTGCAAAACAATGCGATCTTTTCACGCTCTTCCCTCGAGATACTCTGCTCGCAACGACAGATAAGCATGTCGGGCTGTATCCCAATCTGACGCAATTGCCCCACAGAATGCTGCGTCGGCTTCGTCTTTATCTCCGCGGCGGCTTTCAGATATGGAACCAGAGTCAAATGAATGAAAAGACAATTCTCCCGACCTACATCCTGCGGAAACTGACGAATCGCCTCGAGAAACGGTAAACTCTCAATGTCACCGACCGTTCCGCCAATCTCCGTTATCACAATGTCCGTGTTCGCATCCGCTAACCGTAACACCGCTTCCTTGATCTCATTGGTGATGTGGGGAATCACCTGCACGGTTTTTCCCAAAAACTGCCCACGACGCTCTTTCTCAATAACCCTGAGATAAATCTGACCCGTCGTGTAATTCGAGTCCCGCGTCAATTGCCCACTGGTAAACCGCTCGTAATGACCCAAATCTAAGTCCGTCTCGCTGCCGTCATCCAACACATACACCTCTCCGTGCTGGTAGGGACTCATTGTGCCAGGATCCACATTGATGTACGGATCAAGCTTCTGCATCCGCACCCTCAACCCCCTAGCCTCAAGCAACATCCCTATCGACGCACTCGTCAAACCCTTACCAATCGAGCTGACCACCCCACCAGTTACAAATATGTGCTTGGTCATGACTTCCTTTCAACAACCTCCAAGTGCGCATCTACCCCAAGAAACCGGTATCGTAACGATTTTGGAGTGCCCCGACAAATGCCCGTCCACACATTTACTCTTTTCCTGCACAATCTATCCCCCTAAGACGCTTGCAAGATGAAGGTTTTCCCATAAGCTTACGCAGTGCGGATTGCTCTACGAACGACCGAAACGGACTTCCCCGGAGCCTAGAATCCCATAGCCGTGGCCAATGTCCCCCGACACCCTTAAACTAATCATTGCCACGTCGCGCAAACCCAACTTTATCGCCCAACCTCGGGTGCTTTTTCCAAGGTGACTTGAACCATGCAGTTCCCCAATCCAACAGATGCCAACAAGACTCTCCAAGGCGTCTCGTCCCAAGCCCCACTGATCTGTGGTCTACTCGGACTCCTGACCCTCGCTCTGAGATTTGCTCCACTCCCAGAAAACTTCTCGGCCTTCGGAGCACTAGCAATTTTCTGCGGCGTTTTCGCAACCAACGCAAACCGCTGGTGGATACCAGTTGCTTGCCTCTTCTTCGCCGACTGCATCGGTCACTTCGCACATGTCCCTGGTATGGGGTTCTACAACCCTATCGCGATGACTTTGAATTACCTCGGCCTTGCTAGCATGACACTTGTCGCTCAAGCGTTTCGTTCAAAAATCACTCAATCCACTACCAAGCTCTTTGCCGGCCTCCCATTAGCAACCCTCACAGGTTCACTCGCCTTCTTTCTCATCAGCAACTTCGGCGCATGGCTCGATCCCCGTATGCAATACGCCAAATCACTAAACGGGCTAGCCGATTGCTACCTCGCAGCGATCCCCTTCTGGCGATCAACGCTCGCAAGTGACCTCGTCTTCACCCTTGCCTTCACTGCCCTTGCAAGCCTCTTCGTCAAGGCCGTTACTCGAACTACCGCCACAGTGAAGAACTTGCCACAGTGAAGAACTTGCCACAGTGAAGAACTTGCCACAGTGAAGAACTTGCCACAAAATTAAACCAATCTCAAACAAACATCGAAAACTATCGATCGAAAACCAGATCGATAGCTATTGAGATAACTTCGACAGGCCAGTGGCCTGCTACTGCTTCGCTCTCTACTCGGTAACTTCTACCGAGAGGATTTCAATCACGTCCACCGGCACATCCGAGTGCCCGCTTCGACGCGTCGTCTCCACCCCTTCAATCGCACTGACCACATCCATTCCAGCGGTCACCTTGCCAAACACGCAATATCCCACACCGTCCTGCGACTGAGCCTTGTCCAAAAATCGATTGTCAGAGACGTTGATGAAAAACTGACTTGTAGCACTGTCCGGAACCGAAGTGCGAGCCATGGCAATCGTGTACTTCAAATTACTCAAACCGTTCGAAGACTCATTCTTGATCGGTGCCTTGGTCTTCTTCTGAACCATCCCATCGGAAAACCCGCCCCCCTGAATCATGAATCCAGGGATTACCCGATGAAAAATGGTGCCGTCGTAATGCCCCGATTTGGCATAATCCAGAAAATTCGCCACCGTTAGCGGTGCCGACTTCTCGTCGAGCTCAACGGTAATGTCCCCTTGATTAGTCTTTAATACGACTGCCATGGCAATTGCTGCTTTCTTGAATGAACAAATTCTTCAAACTCGCAATACCGAAGCCTAATTACGACAAACCGGCATGCGATCCACGCACTCTGTCCTGGAATTGTAGCACATTAGACAGAAACCGGACTCCCCCTGAGGAATCTTCGAACACTACGCGCAGGCACCTATTCCTGCGTGTGCAAACCACACTCCGTTTTCCCAGTACCACTCCAACGGCCCGCACGCTCGTCCTCACCAAAACTCACCGCACGCGTACAAGGCCAACATCCAATGCTCGTGTAACCCTGATCGTGCAATGGGTTGTAAGGTATCCCCCTCGAGGTAATCCTCTCCCACACTTTCTTCTTCGTCCAATTCGCCAGCGGCGATATCTTGACCAAATGGAACTTACCATCCCAACCCACAATCGGTGCTCGCAATCGATCCGGACTCTGGTCCCGACGAATGGCGCTAGCCCAAGCATATTTACCCAACGCAGCCCTACGCAACACAGCAATCTTCCTGTCATTGCAACAACGATTCGGATCCGACTTGTAGACAGGCCCGCCATTCGATAGCTCGTAAACCTCAACACTCTGCTCCGGACGCATCAATTCAACTTCAATGCCATAAAGCTCCGCAACGCGATCTCGCAATGCAAGAGTCTCGGGAAACTGATACCCAGTGTCCAAATTAAACACATGTGCCTTCGGCGCAATTCTCGATAACATCTCGAGAATCACCATCCCCTCTGGCCCAAACGCCGTTGCCATCGTAAACCGATCCGAATAACGAGCCAAAGCCCAC
Organism: Pirellula sp.; assembly: GCA_040373655.1. Classification (GTDB taxonomy): domain Bacteria; phylum Planctomycetota; class Planctomycetia; order Pirellulales; family Pirellulaceae; genus JBKCUI01. The sequence goes on from JBEICB010000027.1 coordinate 10,527, forward strand.
TTCAATATCTCTTCAGGCTCCGACTCCTCAAACCCTAAACTCACCGATCGCAACTCTTCAAGCACTTCCGGCGTCGGGATTAACGGAGGATCGGCACCTAAAGATCCGATCAAGGGTTCGTTTTCCATTTGCTAGATCACTCGCCGTCGGCGATCCAAAGTCGTGGATAAAAAATCGACTCGCTCCCGCCAAAGGGACAAGGTAAAACTTGGGTAAGCATAGCCTTTCCACCCCTCCGGTCAAGAATCCAAAAGTACCCCTACCCAATGCCAGTGTACGAATTCTATTGCTGCGAATGCCATACTATTTTCAGCTTTCTTTCACGCAAAATGCAGGTGCCCACCCAAGTTCACTGCCCAAAATGCGGCAGAAACGACCTGGAGAAAAAAGTATCTCGCTTCGCTATATCAAAAGGATTGATCGAGGCTCCCAACGAAAATGCCCCAACGGACCCGTTCGAACACTTGGACGAATCCAAAATAGAACAGCTGATGAGCGAATTCGCCCCCAGTTTGAAAGATTCCGATGAATCCGAAGACCCCCGGCAAATGGCGAAACTAATGAACCGCATGTTTGAACTCGCTGGAGCGGAACCCTCTGGAGCCATGCTCGAAGCAATGCGCAGAATGGAAGCCGGCGAAGACCCGGACTCCATCGATGAACAAATTGGCGATGCGATCGAATCACAAACAGACCCGTTCGCAAAGAGCGAACTTCAGCGTACTAAAAAAATAAAAAACTCCCTTCGAAAACTTTTCGAAGCCCCCGAAGTCGACCCCGAACTCTACGAACTCCCCTAACCAACTCAATCCTTGCCTCCCTAAATAAAAAAAGCCCGTGCTACTGCGAGATCGCAGCAGCACGGGCCGTTACCGTCACTTTAGCCTGTAAGGGTGAAATGGTGATTCATTTCATTCACAAGCTGGGGTTGGAGCTGCTTGTCTTACGCAGCCCGCCGGCATGCTTAAGACGCCCCACCCCTTTGGCTAGTAGAACAAGAATTCACTAATCACCTCCTTTCGAAACGAGCCAGGCAATCACAACTTCCAGGTTGCCTAGAATCGGAAGCCGACTGCACGGATACGCAAGCCGCGATGCGTTTCGCAGCACTGCGGCTATTGTATCTAGATAGCCTACCGAAAATCAACTACGTTTCCCCGAAAGTTAACGTACATATTGAAACTCGGGCAACATGAGCAAGCTCCATAGCAAATCTTCCACATCCTCACGCTCGAGTCTCGGCCCAACCGCTTCGTATACCGCAGATAACTCCAATTCAGTCGGACGACGACTCAACGCATAGAGATACAAAGGCTCAATCCACTCACGTCGCCACAACTCTCGATCTCGCTCCGCCCCCTTCGACTCCCCTTCCAACTCCCCACGCATCGCTGCTCCCGCCATCCATCGCTTCGCTCCGAACCGCAACCACTCCGCAAGTGTCTCCCCATTGGATAAATCCATCGCCTCCAAGGTGGTCAACTCAGTCGGTCTGACCGTGACAATCTGATCGCGATTCGGCCTACCTAAACTCCTCATCAAAAAGTCTGCCTTCACCAACGATGCCCTAACCATCTTCCCCTGCCCTTCTAACCCTTCGAATATCTTGCGTGATATCTCGTCTCGCAACCTATCCCCCCAAGGCCCGGCGGCTCGCACTGGAGACTCCCATCCAATCGAACTGCGATCTGTACCCTCGGGTGCTATCCCGCCACCGGTGAAACATTGCCATTCCGTAGAAGAAACGATTCGCAAAATCGAACCGCGTTGCTCATCCGACTTCGCGGACTGCTCACCCTTTTTGTCGAAGCCCGCCAAGATCCATTCAAAATACAAAGCCGCAGGATTCGGTCCATTTCCACCGTTTTTCCCTTCCACCAAAATCTCGTTCTGACCAGGCCGAAGAAATTCCAACCCGGAAAACTCTTCGACTCCCTCCCAATTTCCATCTTCGACAACCAACTGTCCATTAACCCAAAGCCGATAACTGTTGTCGCAAGTAATCGTGCCCGATGCTCGCTCGACTTCATATGGCAGGTCAAACGTTTTGCGAAACCACACTGTCTCATTCGCCGCAGGACCAGGAGCACCCTTTGCACTCGATCCCCAAATCCACTCCCCTTCCACTTCCCTCGCTCCTCGCGCTGATCGTACCATCCCCGCAATCGCACCCTCCCCTTCCAACACATTCTCCCCCGCGACCTCTTTCTTCGGCGGACCAACTCGAACCACCCCCGCGTCATATTTGCTCGGCGAAGCCCCTGTAAGCTGCCATACCGCATCGACAAACTGCTCGGCTGTCAATCGCTTACCCCGCGCTCCCGCATAACTGTAAGCCGCTTTTCCCTCATCACCATCAAGCCTCTCCGCAGGACTCTGATACGCCTTTGAAGTTGCTATCGTCTCAATCAACTTGCGCAAGTCATACCCACTCGCGACAAACTCATTGGACAACATGTCCAACAAATCCTCATTCCACGGCTCGGTCTCCATCGCGTCTGTGGGATGCACAATCCCCCGCCCCATCATCCGATGCCAAATCCGATTGACAATCGTTCTCGCAAATCGCCCGTTCTCTCGATGAGTCATCAAATCCGCAAGTTGCTTGAGTCGCTGAGGCTGCGGTGCATTCGAATCCACTTGCCCTAACTCAGGATATAACCACCCCGCCGTCGCCTGCTCTCCCGTCGATTTGTCGCAACGATGGATCACTAAAGGCTGATTCGCGTAAACTGCAGCTATCCCATATGCATCCTTCAACGTCCATCGATCGATGAAACTGTCGTGACAGGAAGCACATTTAAGATTTATCCCCAAAAAAGCTTGTCCAACACTCTGGGCAAACTGAATTTCCACCGTCTGCCCTGCACTCACTTCACCTCGCCACTTAATCCCTCCCGAAAAACCCGCACTCTCTGCACTCGGCGGCGCGATCAACTCGCGTACCATCTGATCGTAAGGCTTGTTCGTCACCAAAGCCTCATACAGCCATTTCGTGATCTGAGTTCTTCCACCCGTAATGAATCCCGTTCCCGTGTAATCGTTCCGCAATAAGTCATTCCAAAACGTTAACCAATGCTCCGCTACCTCGATGTCGCGGCCCAACAACTCACGAACCAACTCCTCCCGCTTCCGAAGATTCTCGCTGGAAACAAACCCCTCGGTCTGCTCCGGGGTCGGCAACAATCCAATCAAATCCAAATATGCACGCCGCACAAAAGTGCGATCATCCACCACCGGCAAAACCTCTAGCCCACCATCGACTCGCAAAGCATCCAATATTCGGTCGATCGGATGCATGCGATCTGGCGAATGCCCCGGTGGTAATTCAACCGATCTGGGACGCAAAGGTGGCTCATAACTGCGCTTGCCAAACGTAAACCCAGGCTCCCACGCCATCCCCTGCTCAACCCAAGTCACCAATACCCTTTTCTCGGCCTCCGTCAGCCCCGGCCCATCTGGGGGCATCCTTAAATCCTTGTCTTGCGTCTCGATCCGCTCTCGTAAACCCTCCGCAACGGCACGCAACATCCCTGCCGCAGAACTATCCCCATTCGAGCCACCCCCAGAAATCGACTCCCCTCCACGTAATAAAGTCTCACGCGTGTTGATCGAAAAACCTCCCTTCTTCTCATTGCCCGCATGACATTCCATGCAGTGCTTCATGAGAATAGGCACCACCGTATGCGCGAAATCACCAGGCTTGCTAGCCTCCCCCAAGCCCCCTTCTTGCGCTCCGATCGGTACCGCCGTAAAAAACCCGCCAACCAAAACTCCAGATATCCATTTGCCCAAACCTCCCCATGCTTGGCTCCGACCCTTCTCGATTCGCGTCGCGGAAGTTCTTCGTTCAGGAAACAACATGTCTGGACCTTTGCAATGGGAGGAATGCGGTAGACTAACAGTGTATGAAGAATCTCCGCGTACGTTACATCGAACTCCATTGTAAGTCGAATTTCTCCTTCCTCGAAGGGGCTTCGCACGCTCACGAACTGACGGCAACAGCCAAGGAACTCAATTACGCAGGAATTGCCATCACCGATCGCGACACACTCGCCGGTATCGTCCGCGCACACACCGCCGCAAAAGACACCGAGATTCCCTTTTATGTCGGCTGCGAAATCAACCCGATCGATGGCCCCCCAGTGGTGCTCTGGCCAAAAAACCGACAAGGCTACGCAGACCTCTGCAAATTACTCAGCATCGGAAGACTTCGTTCCGCCAAAGGATTCTCAACCCTCTCATGGCACGATATTGCTGACCATACCTCCGAATGCATCGCCGGACTTATCCCCTCACTCCCCGTAGGACGCCCCTCCTCGGTCCTCGGTTGGGGACCACCCGACCACGACGACTACACCACCCAAGAATCACAACCCACGGAAGAACGGTACCAATCGGACTCCATCTCCCTAAAACCTATCCCACTGGAACCATGGTGCCCCGCGGGTCATCGCTTCGATCCCTACGACGAAAATCCTTGGCTGCAGTGGCTCGCCGCATTTCGCGAAATCCTCGCAGATCGCGCCTACCTCCTCGCACACCTCCACCTCGGCCCGCACGACGCACAACGACTCGAACTCCTTAACCGATGGAGCACTCTGAGCAACGTTCCACTCGTCGCCGCCGGCGGCTCCCTCTATCACCACCACCATCGCATGGTACTACACGATTGCCTCCAAGCCATCGCAACAGGTAGCACCATCGACCAAGTCGCCTCGTTCAGACCCGACAACGCACAATACGCTCTGCGTTCCCTCGAACAAATCACTACCCTCTATCGCTCTATCCCAGAAGCAATCCACCGCACCGAACAAATCGCTTCAGAACTTACCTTTCGACTCGATTCACTTCGCTACGAATACCCAACCGAATGGGCTCCCGATGGCATGTCTGCCATCGAATACCTCAAACAACTCACCTGGCAAGGTGCAAAATCGCGATACCCAAACGGGGTCCCCATGCGCATCGTAGAGATGCTTCGACACGAAATCCGCCTTATCGAAGAACTCCACTACGAAGCCTACTTCTTAACCGTCTGGGATATCGTCCGCTTCGCCCGCTCCCGAAACATCCTCTGCCAAGGCCGCGGATCGGCCGCCAACTCCGCAGTCTGCTTCTGCTTGGGCATAACCAGCGTCGACCCTGGCTGTTACGACTTACTCTTCGAACGCTTCATCAGCCGCGAACGAAACGAAGCCCCCGATATCGATGTCGACTTCGAACACCAACGTCGCGAAGAAGTCATCCAATATGTCTACGCTAAATACGGTCGCGAACGTGCCGGAATGACCGCCGCTGTGACAACCTATCGAACCCGTTCTGCCGCCAGAGAATGCGCAAAAGCCCTTGGCTGGTCAAACGACCATGTCGATAGCCTCGCAAAAGTCATCGACGGTCGTTCAAGCAAAGAATCACTCTCAGAAAACCTCTCCCTGCGACTCCAACAAATCGGTATAGATCCTACGACCCCCTCCGCAAAACGATTTCTATACCTAGTGGAATCCATCCTCGGTTTCCCACGCCACCTCTCCCAACATACCGGCGGCATGGTCATGACCAACGGGAAACTATGGGAACTTTGCCCCATCGAAAACGCGTCCATGCAAGACCGTACCATCATCCAATGGGATAAAGATGATCTCGATGAACTCGGTATCCTCAAAGTCGACTGCCTCGCCTTAGGTATGCTCTCCGCGCTACACCGCGCAATGGACCTTATCGATAACCACTTCCAAATACCCTTATCCCTCGCGACAATTCCACCAGACGATTCCCAAGTCTACGACATGATCTGTTCAGCCGACACAGTCGGCGTCTTTCAAATCGAAAGCCGCGCACAGATGAGCATGCTCCCCAGACTTCGACCACGCTGTTTCTACGATCTAGTGATCGAAGTCGCAATCGTGCGACCAGGCCCCATCCAAGGCAATATGGTTCACCCCTACCTCACCGCACGACAAACCGGTATCCAACCCCCATATCCCACCGAAGCCATCGCTCAAGTCCTCCGAAAAACCATGGGAGTTCCCATCTTCCAAGAACAAGCGATGCGACTCGCCGTCGCCGCCGCAGATTTCACACCCGGTGAAGCTGACCAACTACGCCGCGCTATGGCCGCTTGGAGACGCCCAGGAGTCATCGATCAATTCAAACGAAAACTTATCGAAGGAATGCTCAAGAAAGGTCTCTCCGAAGAATTTGCACAAACCGTTTTCCACCAAATTCGCGGATTCGGCGAATACGGATTCCCCGAATCCCACGCCGCTAGCTTCGCCCTACTCGTCTACGCAAGCTGCTGGATCAAATACCACTACCCTCAAGCCTTCTGCTGCGCGCTTCTCAATAGCCAACCACTCGGTTTCTACTCCCCTGCCCAACTGATAGCAGATGCTCAACGGCACGCAGTCGGTATCGCTCCCGTCGACGTCAATGCAAGCCACTGGGAATCCACCCTCGAACCTCCGCCAAATACACCCACTTCCCCTCCAACACTCCGTATTCGCCTAGGACTACAATTGATCCGCGGACTGCACCATACAGACGCGCAAATCCTCGTAGAAGAACGCAATCGCAACGGAAGATTTATCGACCAAAGCGAACTCGTTAGGCGCTGCCGATTCTCGCAAGCCACTCTGACAATACTCGCCGATAGCGGGGCCCTCGCTAGCCTCTCCGGCAATCGACGTGCCGCATACTGGCAAGCCCTAGGTCAGGACAAGACACACACGTCACTGCCGCTCTTAGAAGCTTCCGGCGCAGATGTGGATGAACCCATACCCGACTCCCTTGGACCCATGAACCCCATGGAAGAAGTTGCGACCGATTACGCTACTCTCGGTCTCTCCCTCCAAGGCCACCCCATGCAATTCTACCGGAAGCAATTAAGCAACCTGCGCGTACGCACCGCAAGCGAATTAGCTTCCCTGAATCATGGACAATTCGTTCGCGTCGCTGGCCTGATCGTACTGCGTCAACGCCCCGGTACGGCTAAAGGCATCACCTTCGTCACCATGGAAGATGAAACCGGTAGCATCAACCTTGTGATCCACCCGAGCACCTGGGAAGCCCACTACCTTATCTGCAAACAATCCAATGCTTGGCTCGTTCACGGAACCTTAGAAAACCGAAAAGGGGTCGTCCACGTCGTGGCAGGACGCCTCGAGGATCTTTCTAACTCTTTAGGCCCCATCGACTGGCGTTCCCGAGACTTTCGCTAACCCACTCCCCCCCACCATCCCTACAAGTCCACAGCAAAAGCAGCAAAAATCGTGCTGTTCGCTGGCTCAAAGTCATTATCAAAACAGACCATCAACAACCGACGTCCATCCGATAACTTAGGTCCCCAAGCCAATCCCTCCGGCTTCTCCGGGGTATTGCCCCCATGAAATCCATATCGCGGATCGAGCAAATCAATCAATAGTCGCTTGGTAACCGCAGATGACCCAGCGGGTAACCCCGACTTCAACGATTCCACCGAAGAAACATCAGCAGCCATCGAACCATCCGCTAAATAAATTCGCTTGAGCTTGGCCTCCTCACCCAACAAACTATCTCGCTCCAATACCAAGTACCTATCCTCATCTATCGCCAAAACCTCACTGACCCCCGTCGATTCATCCTCAAGCGGATACGCCCACTGCACCGTCGAGCCACTCTGCGCATCGATCACCAACCAACGCGTCCAAGTCCCATAGCACTTGTTATTCTCAAGCCGACCGTCCTGCACCAACGGACCCTGCATCGCTCCCACCATCCGCTTAAAACTCGGACTCACCGCCACCCCCTCTAAACCACGGTTGGTAAACGCGCCTACCTTAAAAGGTTCGGTCCGCCGCTCACTCAGACCAAACGATTCTGGAATCATAACCGATCGAAGCATCCTACCGTCCAACGAAAAAAAATCGATGTTCGGTCCGTACTCATCGCTTATCACTACCATGGATTCGTTATCTGCCGTTTTCAAAAGCCGAATCCCCTCGGGATCGTAACTCGGACACCTCCCCTCTTCCTTCCAATTCTTGAGCTGCAACAAACTACCTGTCAATGAACGCCCCTGTAAGTCCTTCACGAGTGTTGTTGCGAGCAAACGAAAATCCAAACGACGCTGACGCTCATCGTAAGCCAACTCTACCGTGTGAAATCGACAAGGAAAACTTGCGGCACCATCCCCAGCACCTCGATCAGATAAAACGTAGTACCGGTTATCCTGCCCCGAAAATTCAATCGCCGAAAGCCCACCAAATGCATTCATAGGCGTGTTGGTCTCCAACATACCACTCAAGCCACTTCGGTCTCGATACTCTCCCGAAACCCTCGCTACCGCCAATAGCTCAGGCTTCTTCCCACCCCCGAAATCCTGACCAAAACCATCCGTCCACCCCAAAAAAAGAACCGGCAAGAACAACGCCAAGCCTAAACGGTCTGCAAGTTGCCACTTGCCCAACTTCGGGACAATAATCCGTATCATCGATAGCTCTCTATTTTTACGTCTAGTGCAAAAAATCAACAGCAAGCATCATCGCGATTGCCGTCATGTAAGGGGACTTCTCACATTCCAATAACGCTTACAAGCCAATAACGCTTATCCAACAGTGGCAATCCTATAAGCCACCTTAAAGACAGAGCCTGCATGGTTGTACCCACACAGGCTCCAATGACAGTCAAGACAAAACAAACCAACCGGTGCTAGTCAGGCACCGAAGCGATATCACCTTGCTCACGGGTACACAAAGCCACGAATACGGATCCTGTGACACTCTGCGGGATAAACTGAACGGAGCCATCGCACATGACAAAGTGCGCCCCGCTGCCGTGAAATGCATAAAATTCAGAGTCATTCGTGCAGTTCAAGAAGCAGGATCCAACGACGGTTGTCGCACCGGAACTAGAAGTGCCGTTCTGGTTGCCCAAAGCATCGGAACCGTCAACGCTAAATCCACCATTGATGTCCGCCCATCCCCACCCGTCCGCAACAACTGGAGTACCAAAAGCAATGTTCCCCTGCCGAGGATTTGTCGTCTTCTTGCCACTGACATACATCGATGGCCGACCCGCACCCTCACCCAAACAGAAAGTGTTCGAGAGACCATCGCGTATCGATGCCAACTTGACTCCCTCTGGACCACGACCCATCGCCGCCATCACTTCGCGCGTTCCAATACTCGGCAAACCCGCTGCAACAAACGCGGCATTCCGCACTGCATTAATAGAACCGTAATCCGAATAACCCCAAATCGGACGGTCCGTTCGTACGTTATTCGAAATTGCCGTGTACAAGTTCTGTGGAGGCAAGTCTCGAGGAGATGGACTCGATGGACATATCATGATCGGAATCTGTGTAGTCGTTACAACGTCATTAATGGGCTCGTACCAAGGTCGGTTAAAGTTGTAACTCGCAAAACTTGGCCCCTGTTCAATCATCGGCAAAATCATCGCTGGCCACGACACCTGAAAGACAGGATTGTTGATCGAGATTCGACTCGGTGGCAACCTTTTGTAAGCACTCTCGTAATTCATCAACGCCAAACCCAACTGTCTCGCATTGCTACTGCAAGACATCCGCCTGGCAGCCTCACGCGCTGCTTGCACAGCCGGCAACAACAACCCCACCAAAATCCCGATGATCGCAATGACCACCAAAAGCTCTACAAGCGTAAACGCGCCACGTCGATCTCCGGTATACTTCTTCATCAGCCTCTATTCCCTGTGTGATGTGCAAGGCGACGGGCTTCCCCCCGGACAATCCGTCCATCAGAAACCTTCGCAGTTAGTACCCACCATCCACCTTGGATGGGATTTTCAGGCACAGCCTGCTTGCTGCCTTCGTGTTTCTGTTACTCTAGGGAGTAATGCTCGCATTTCGATGAAGCAGTTGTTATGCTTTCGTTAAGAAATCATGAAGACTACCGTTGCGTGTAAGGATTGCGTTAACACCTCGTGAAATTTCCACCATTTTTCCGTCCCATAAAAAGATCGTTCTTGCGTTTTCCTTCCACACTGCATGCACTTCACCGCATGCACTTCGTAGTCCCCCCGCCAAAACTTCCGTCCCTACTCTGCGACGACTCTCGATGAACCGTTTAATCCACACCACAAAGCTCTGCATCTTAGTTGCCAGCCTCGCTTCACTCGTTACCTTCGCAACAACTCATTGCGCCGCTCAAAACCCTAGCGATCCCAACGAACAATTCTTCGAGTCACGCATTCGCCCACTTCTCATCGAACACTGCTACGAGTGCCATAGCGGTACCAGCACCAAAGGTGGACTGACCCTCGAATCTCGAGAAGGATGGCAACAAGGCGGTGACTCCGGTCCGTCTATCCTCCCCGGAAACGCAAAAGATTCCTTGCTCATCCAAGCCGTCCGCTATGAAGACTCTGCTTTGCAAATGCCCCCCAAAGGGAAACTCCCTCGCGAAGCCATCGCAGCACTAACGCAGTGGATCGAACAAGGTGCATTCGACCCACGAAAAGCAGAAACAAAAATCGCCGGAATGAATGCCGAAACGGCAAAAAAGTGGTGGGCCTTCCAACCCCTTCCTTCACCAACTCAATCCAACTCAAACCCAACCCAACAGATCGATGAACAAATCGATCAACAACTGCAAAGCATGGGCCTTACCCCCGCACCAGAAGCAGAACCAAAAGATTTGCTCCGACGCATTCATTACGACCTTCTCGGACTCCCACCGACCACTCAACAAGTCAACGCCTTCGTAACGCAGTGGAAACAGTGCTCTAACGAAACACAATACAACGAAGTCCTGTCGCGATGGATTGATGAACTTCTTGATTCACCTCAGTACGGCGTTCATTGGGGACGACACTGGCTCGATGTCGTTCGCTATGCCGATACCGCTGGAGAAAATACAGATCGCCCACTCGTTCACGCTTGGAGATATCGCAATTGGGTAATGGACGCATTCAATAAAGACCTGCCTTTTTCTGATTTTGTTCGCTACCAAATCGCTGGCGACCAACTACTGAACGACGCTCCCGCACAACAACGCCGAGATGGAATTATCGCAACCGGTTATCTCGCAATCGCCCGCCGCTTCGGTCACGATATCGATAAAGATATGCACTTGACCTACGAAGATGTCATCGACAACCTCGGACGCGCTTTTATGGGGCTCTCTATCGGGTGTGCTAGATGCCATGATCACAAATACGATCCCGTCACCGCTCAAGACTACTACGCACTCTACGGAATCTTCGATAGCTGTCGCTTCTCGTTCCCAGGCTGCGAACCAAAAGGTCAACCAAAAGATATGGTGCCTCTCCTCGCACAAAATGAAATGAATCAGCTTCTTGCTCCCTACCTAGAAAAAAAACAAAAACTCGACCAAGCCGCCGAAGAACAACGATTAGCCACCGAAGCGCACCGAAATCAATTCACGGAATTAGCCGCCAATAAGCCCATAGTGGTCGCCGAGGCCAACATCTCAGAAGGTGCAAACGTACCCTTTGCAGCAAAGCTTTCCATGCGAAAAGGAGAAGTACTCCTACTATCCGTATCCCCCAACGGAAACTACGGTGCAGATACCACCAAAGTCGAATGGTCTATCGCCGAAGTAACCTCAGGAGCCCCAAGTGCGACCAATGAAAACATTCCCAAGTCCTGGAATGTCAACGAACTACTCGAGGATTTGCTCTTGTCCAACCCAAGACCAACGAAGCATCAAGCTCACTGGTGTTTGTTAGATACCACTGCAAACGCTTTCTTAGTCGACCGAAAACCCAAAGTCCAAGGAAACGATGCGCTGGCAGCATGGGAAGCTCAAGCCCCACCCTCCGTCCTCGTAAATACATCCGACCAACCAGTTCCCGTCTGGACGAACCTGCCCCCGAAATCCGTTTTCATCCACCCAGGCCCCGGTCACTCCGTCGGCATCGCTTGGACTTGCCCAATCGACGCAGAAATCGAAATCACCGGTAATATCGCCGATGCGCATCCAAGCGGTGGGGATGGAGTCTCCTTCAGCTTAACACACTTCCCCTCTCCTGAGATTTCTGATGCCCTGTTGAGATTAGGCCAAGCCTCTAAACCGCTCGAAAAACTTGAACCAATGCCCCCTGTCCCCGTTGCGTACGCTGTCGCAGAAGCAAACGCAAAGAATGCGAAACTACACCTTCGAGGTGATCCCGAAAAACTCGGCGATGAAATCCCCCGACGCTGGCTAGGTATCTTTGGCGGACAGACTGTCGTAGAGAATGGCGCAAGCGGACGAAAAGAACTCGCAGATTGGATCGCAACTTCTCCCCTGACCGCTCGTGTCATCGTCAATCGTGTCTGGCAATGGCATTTCGGTAAAGGTATCGTCCACTCGGCAAACGATCTCGGCGCACGAGGTGATTCTCCATCCCACCCCAAACTCCTCGATCAACTTACCACGGAATTCGTCCACAGCGGTTATAGTCTCAAAGCCCTACACCGCTGGATTCTGCTTTCCAAGACATACCGCCGCGCAAGCCAAACTCCGAACGATGCAGATCCAGAAAACCGATGGCTAAGTCACTTTTCACGCCGACGTCTCTCCGCAGAAGAAATGCGAGACAGCTTACTCGTCGCCTCCGAATCCATCGCGCTGAAATTTCCGGAACAACACCCCTTCCCACCAGAATCTACCTGGACTTTCACTCAGCACGATCCATTCAACGCGGTCTACGATTCCAATCACCGCACGGCGTTCCAAATGGTCCAACGCCAAAGACGCCACCCATTTCTCGCTACCTTCGATGGCGCAGACCCAAACGGCTCAACTCCCTCAAGACAATCTACAACCGTGCCAACACAAGCCCTTTACTTCATGAACGATCCGTTCTTTCATGCACAAGCAAACTTGATCGCGACTCGATTGATCGCTGCACATCCCTCAACGCAAGAACGAATCAACGAACTTTACCACAACCTGTTTCAGCGCGATGCCACGGTTGATGAAACCCAGCGGATATCAGAGTTCCTAACGAAATACCCCGGGCCCGAATCGAATCAATGGGCCGCCATCACCCGCGTACTACTCGCAAGCAACGAGTTCCTACACATCGACTAACCCAAAACTTATGCCTATGAACCCCGCAGCATACCTACCGGCGCAACATCGACGCACTTGGTTGCAATCCGCTTTTGCAAACTCCATGCTCCTGCCCGCTCTGATGCAGCAACTGCTCGCAGATAGCGGTGATCCACTTGCACCCAAATCCTCACACTTCCCTGCAAAAGCCAAAAATGTCATCTTCCTATTCATGACCGGAGGCGTCTCCCACGTCGATACTTGGGACCCTAAACCCGAATTGATCAATGGCCATGGCAAAGAAATCAAAGCCGATCACCCAGAAATCAAGGACAGACCGGGCTACGAGAAAATCTTTCTCAAACGGCCGCAATGGGATTTTCAAAAACATGGTGAATGTGGCACCGAGGTAAGTTCTCTATTCCCTCACATGGCATCCTGCGTCGATGAATTAGCTCTCATCCGCTCCATGCATACATCACACTCTAACCATTACAACGCAACCCTCGGCATGCACACCGGCTCCTTCGCCCAGTCTCGCCCTAGCATCGGCTCCTGGGTGACCTATGGGCTCGGTACCCTCAATCAAAACCTACCCGGTTTTGTCGTGATCGCACCACGACAAACCTACGCGGGTACCCAAGTCTACGCCAATGACTTCCTGCCAGGTGCCTACCAAGGCACCTTGGTCATTCCGGGCGCGGATCCAGTAGCAAACATCGCTCCGCGACTCCCCTCCGATCTACAACGCCTCGAACTAGATCTACTCGAACAACAGAATCATAACCACCTCGCCCTTCGACAAAACGACCCGATCCTTCAAGCCCGATTGCAAACCTTCCAAACCGCCTTCGGAATGCAAATGGAAGTCCCAGAGGCTTTCGATTTTCGAAATGAATCCGATGCGACGTTGCAAAGCTACGGCTTACAACGCAATCAAACAACCGGGTTCGGTTGGCAATGCCTCGCCGCAAGAAGACTCATACAACGCGGCGTTCGCTTTGTCGAACTCATCGATACCGGCTCCTCAGGAAACTGGGATGCGCACGGAGACATGATGACTCATGAACCTCTCGCTAAAAATGTCGATCAACCTATCGCTGCTCTAATCAAAGACCTTAAACAACGCGGTATGCTCGAAGATACTCTCGTCGTATGGACAACGGAATTCGGGCGAACTCCATTCAATAACACCGCCGACGCAAAAGGACGCGAACACCATCCCTGGGCTTTCAGCTCCTGGCTCGCAGGCGCAGGGGTAAGAAAGGGTATCGTCCACGGTTCTACCGATGAAATAGGTCTACGCGCGTCTGATCAACCCGTACACGTCCGAGATTTCCACGCCACCATCCTGCACCTCCTGGGCTTCGACCACCAACGCCTCACCTTTCAACACGGTGGCCTCGACCAACGATTAACCGGAGTCGAGGAAGCCCACGTCGTCAAAAATGTTCTCGCGTAACTATCCCACGACCAAATCCAATTCCAAAACCAATCGTGCATAATTCCTTCAATTTCAGCTTTCTGTAACCGCCAAACTTTATTCGACACAATAGCAGTGAAACCAACCCGAAGGATCGAATGGATTCCCCCCTACTCCTAGTTGAGATAGACTCAATTCCACTCCTGCCGATTCCAAAACCTCCAGCCCCATAGATAAATCGGGAAACTCCAATGGACGGTACTCCGGAATGCTGCTTGCTCTTGCCGACATCCAAAATCGCAATTGTTTACCCGTTCGAATCACCTGTGAAAAAACATCTTGCGAAGTCCTCCTACCCAAATCGTGGGAACTTCTCGCTTTCCCCGGCGAAATCGACTCTCCTAACTGCGTTGATTCCATCAACCCGCCCGGTACCCCTACCGGATACATAAAGCGATACGCGGAACAGTATTGATCCCAATCCCGCAACTCTCGGCGATGCCGCGATTGAATCCTCCAATCAAAACGAATAAAAGCGCTCCCGTTAAGTACTGTCCCAACGGGCCCCTCCAAACAACCGGCCAAAAACAATCCTTGCTCATTCCAAGCTATCTGCAACTTGCTCGACGTAACGTTGCGTGAATTCAATAAGTCGATCGCAGCGATTTGATAACGGTCCGACATTCCCCATGTGTCAGGAGAGTGCATGTCGACAACCTCCCCCAAACGAAAAATAGGAACTGCGATCTCAAAGAAAGAGGCCGAATTGATCCGTTTATAATTCAGCATGCCAGACACCACCCCCTAACTATCCCACAACATATGCCGCAAAACTATCGAGCAAATGTCCGCTCAGTCCAATTCCATAACAGCAATAAGATCGCATCGTAAAGGCTGTGCGCTACAACACAAGCCAACAGATCCCGTGTGTACCAATAGAAGAACCCTAAAAACAAACCGATCAGAGCTGCAACTACTACGTAAGTCTTCGTCAATGGATGAGCCAAGCCGAACAAAATGGACGCCACCAAAATCCCCGGTGCTGCTTGGTAAATGTTCGTAGTTTCAAAAAATGAGTGAAACCAGTTTTGAATCAAACCACGAAACAATAACTCCTCTCCAACCCCGGCTGTCAGCGAGAGCACAAGCATCTGCGCGACAGTCAATGTCCCTAGCATGGTTTTCAACTGACTCTGCGCAAGCTTTTCCAGTCGCCTAATCCCTGACAGCGGCAACTTGCCAATCAACTGGATCAATAAAAACAAAACGATCGCAACGACACCACCAACAAAAACACTTCGACCAATACTTGGCCAAGGAACTTCAAAGATACTGTCGACTAGAGGTAAATCCTCTCTCGGATTCACACCCAATATTGCCCCGAGCACAAGCGCGGCTGCCCCAAGAGACAACTCCACACCGCCGGCAACCACAAACGCGCGCTCGGACTCCTCGCTCGCCATCGATCCCTCCAACAACAAGCCAGATCTTTAGGCCAAACTCTACCCAAACGCACCGGACTCAAAGGACTACATCCAACCAAAACAAAAAACCGGGAGGTATGTAAGCCGGGTTCTGTCACGCAGTGAATTAACACCACGCCGGCAATCATTCATCTAGGCCCAAAATTGCTCCTGGGCTCAAGCGATCTACCCGAGTGTTCACATCACGAGCCGGATGCGACTTCTCTCGAAATCTCACTCTGTTGGATCTTGCTCCAGATGGGGTTTACCGAAGTGGACGGTCACCCGCCACTTGGTGGGATCTTACCCCCACCGTTTCACCCTTACCCACGTAGCCAAAGGCCTCGCGGGCGGTTTGCTTTCTGTTGCACTTTCCCTAACCTTTCGGCCGGTCGACGTTATCGACCATCTCGCTCGTTGGAGCCCGGACTTTCCTCCCCACAAAAGCTAATCGAAAAGTCACCCTTTCGATCCACCCCGCAGAGCGATTGCCCTACCTCCCGGTTCGCGGAAATTGTAACCCAAGCATCCCGAAAAGAAACAAGCAAAACAAGAGCGTGCAAAGAGACCGATGCTAAGAAGCGTCCGAAGCTCCCTTATGGTATTCCGCCCCTGGTCGCCGCCCACGCGGCTTCTGCGTCGAACTAGGCAACATGCTAAAGTCCACCCTTTGCAATAATCGTGTAATGCACAGCTTGTTCATGCTGACCTTCAAATCAATCGATTCTTTGCACAAACTGTCGTGCAAACTCTTCGGAATCCGCACGGTGATCATCCGCTGCGGTTCGCTCGGATCGCAATCCGGAAGATCGCGAGAGCGTAGCACCGTGAGCATCTCCAACAACTTTCCATGCGTCTCGCTCGCCTCGTACTTGCGGTACTCCGAAGCCTCCGGAAACACTTGATGAGCCACACCGTCTACACCTAAAGTCTCCCGGAAAAATGCCGTCCAAGTCGGCGCGACACCAAACAACTCCGCAGCAACCTGCTGAACCCAATGACAACGATCCTCAAAAACCTTCGATGCGCAGTGCTTTCCTCGCAACTCTTCGGCAACCCCCTGAAAAACCTTCATCTCAGCCGCCATCCGCTCCCCTGCACCCTTCACACCCTCCGACTCCGCAACTCTCTCCGCTCGCATACCCTGCACAACTTCCATCCCAGTTGCCACTACGCCATCCATTCTGATCGTCATCGCTATGCACCTTCCTGTGTTCCACCCCCAGCCACCCCTTCGAACGAAGCAACGACTGAGAAATCCAATACGGTCGTCTTACAAATTCGGCTGTTCTCCCTCCGACAACCCTCCAGAGGCAACCCAACCACCTTGACGAGCCCTAAGCGTCGCTCGATGCGACCAGCACAAGACTCCCTCCGGCGGACTTCGCGTCTATACTGAAAAACCAGGCAACCCCCTCGACACAAACCCAATGCTTGCAAAGACTTATGGCTAGCAAACCCTGGTGCCCAAAAAACAAGCAATCACCCCAAGGAGGGGGTTGCGAAGACCTGCTCAAAAAAGCAACACCGCCTGCCTCTTCAAAAACCAAGTGTCCAGCGAGTGGATCTGTGCCGATTCTTCAGAAAATTCCGGCAACGCAAAGCCCCTCCCATGCGCCCACATGCACGAGCGACGTGGCATTCTCCCCACTGGTAGGCCACCTCAAACACAACGAACCGCCAGGGCCCAGTTGGCTTACTAAACTCTCGACGAATGCGCAGCCAAGGTCTCGTGCTAGCCCCTGGGAGATTCGCTTATACTCCTCCAACAACCTAAGCCCAATCCCTCAAAAAGAAACCAAATGCACCAGGCCACCCCAAAAACGCTTCCCGAACTTCAGTCCGAAATCGATCAATGGATCCGTACCGTTGGCGTCCGCTACTTCTCCGAGATGACCAACCTTGCTGTACTCATGGAAGAAGTCGGAGAACTGGCAAGGATTTTTGCCAGAACTTACGGAGAACAGAGCTTTAAAAAATCCGACCACGCCTACAATCTCGCCGACGAAATGGCGGACGTCCTGTTTGTGCTCATTTGCCTCGCGAATCAAACAGGCATCAACCTCGACGAAGCCATCCAAGAAAACCTGAAAAAGAAAACCAAACGCGACGCGACGCGTCATGCAGAGAACCCAAAACTGCAGTAACGGAACCTAATCTCTCACAGAAATCAAAACGATCATGGCCCTGACTATCATGCGACGGATTAAATTCTGCGCCGGACATCGACTCTACCAACACGGTGGCAAATGCGAAAACTTTCACGGCCATAACTACGTATGCGACTTTTTTGTCACCAGCGACACCCAAGACACAGTAGGGCGAGTCATGGACTTTGCCGACCTCAAAGCCCGATGCAAGGGCTGGATCGACGAACACTGGGACCACAGCTTTCTCGTGTGCCACGCCGACTCAAACGCCATCAACTCACTCAAAATGGTCACCCCCTGCCGCCTCTTCATCCTGCCATACAACCCCACTGCCGAGAATATGGCGCGATACCTCCTCGAAGAAGTTTGCCCGGGCCTTCTCGCCGGCTCCGGCGCAGTCGCTACGCGTGTCCGGATATGGGAGACCGACGAATCATACGCAGAAGCATCCATCGATCCTGCATAACACAACTGCAAAGACCACAACAATCTAGCGAACCGCACACCGCCCTCAACTCGCTGCACCCAATCCCATTGCCGCGGATCGCTCCTGAGGTCCGCGTGTGCTTCGCCAAACAAAACTCTCGCGGATCGCGCCTGCGATCTGCGTGTGCACAGGTTAAATCCCTCACCGCGACACAATAGTTTGATCCAACAACAACAAGCCTCGCAACCGATCAAGAAACTCACTTCGGTCGCTTGCGCCCAACGGTAACTCGACCGCAACCTGACTACGCAGATTCTTGACCTGCACCACCCCCTGCGAAAACTCTCGAGAACCGGCGATCAACGCAAGCCGACACCCGCGGCTATCGGCGTACTTTAATTGCGCCCCGAGCTTCTTCGGTTCCGGGTACACCTCCGCCGATAAACCAACCGAGCGAATCAAAGCCGCTATCGCGAAATAATCATTGATATGATCAGGGTCAAACAACGGGATGAATACATCCGCACCCTGCACTCCCCGCGGTAGCAACTCAAGCTTTTCTAACGCCGCGATCAATCGATCCAACCCGAGCGATGCGCCGATTCCCGGAAGCGATTGCTTGGTGAACAGTTCGGCTAAGTTGTCATAGCGACCACCACTGCACACACTCCCAATCTGCGGCAAATCCAACAAAGTCGTCTCGAAGATGATTCCCGTGTAATAGTCCAACCCCCGAGCGATCGAAACATCGATCTCAAATCGATCACAGGAAACCCCTGCGGCAAGTAAAGCTCCGCATACAACTTGCAAACGCTCAATACCCTGCAATGCCAAAGCGCTCTCAGCGAGCAAACCCTTTAGCCGCTCGAGAACGTGCTCATGCGCCCCTCGAATCGTCGCAAACTCAAACAACTTCGCGGCCGACTGCTCTTCCACTCCAACTGACGCCAACTCCTTGCGCACTCCTTCGACACCGATCTTATCAAGTTTGTCCAACGCCCGAAGAACCACCGTGCTTCGATCCTTCAAACCCAACGTCTCCAGTAAGCCCGTCAAGATCTGCCGGTTGTTGATCCGTATGCGAAACCTCTCGATCCCAATCGCGCACATCAACTCGTGAATCACCAACGCTGTTTCAATATCAGAGACAACCCCGGTGGCGCCAATCGTGTCGAAATCACATTGAACGAATTCTCGAAACCGCCCCTCCTGCGGACTCTCACCCCTCCACACCGTCGCTATGTGATACCGTTTGAAAGGGACCCCCAACTCTCCGAAATGCTGCGCAGCATACCTCGCTAATGGCACAGTCAAATCAAAACGCATCCCAACAGCCCGTCCACCATTGTCCTTGAAATGGTACATCTGGCGATCGGTCTCCTCAGACCCCTTCCCAGTCAGCACCTCTAGATACTCCAACGCGGGAGTATCGATGGGGACAAATCCAAATCGTCTGTAAACCCCCCTTGCTATCTCCATCAAACGCTCACGCTGCTGCATTACCGCCGGCAGAAAATCCCTACACCCCTTCAGCGTTCTCGGCTCAATCATCTTCCAATCCCCCCCGGCGACTGCCCGGCCCAATCCATCCCCGAAAATAAAACCACGACAAATTATCCAACAGCCCCTGATCCCAGACACCGTCCGCCTAAAGCCCAACTAGTCGTTTACCGCATCTGAGAAAGGGCGACGCTCCGAAGTCGATTCTCTTGCATAATGAAAGTCAAGGATGTCCGCTTGATTCATCTGCCAAGAATAAAACGCAGCCTGGTCGCCGACAACCGTCGGAAAATCAACCAGACCATCGTGGGCTGACCGAAGAACCACCCCCAGTCGCTCAAGCTCCTCGACGTAAGCCTCTAAGTTCGCAGTCTGAGCCTTCAACTCACCCTGCACTTCCGCAATTTCCTGATCGTATACCTGAAACTTCGACTTGCCCTGATGCCCACGTAACATCTTGCGCAAAATCGACCGCCGCTCGGTCAATTCGCGGTGCGACAACGAAATATCCGCCACGATAAGCCTTAGCAACGGCAACATCGACCGAGCTTGCTCTAGCGAAAAACATGTATTCGTCGAAGAATTCAACCGAAAACCCCTTTAGTAGCGAGCAGTAACATATCGTGACGATACACCCAACGACACCTTTCGAAAAGTTCAAATCACTTCCACTGCCCCCAAGCGGTTCACGCCATCTTCTACAGCTAACTTCAAACCCTTGAATATCCATGAATTTATTCCGCTCCGAATTTGCGGATCCACAAAATCGGCTCGGAACAATTCAAACAATTCGAGCAATTCGAGCAAGCTCTACAAACCTCCGACCGCCAAAAATCAACCTCAACATCAAATAACAGGCAACTTAAGTACTACCCCAAAAATTCCGAAAAATCTCCCAATCTAGCTTTTGCTAGCAATACCCTGGAAAAATGTGGTTTAAAAACCCATGAATATAAAAAAAACACCTTACTACAGCTCTTTTTTCGCCGAAACACCATAGACGGTTTGACACAAACCCAAGCAGTAGCTACCATACAGGTGTCTGTGCTAACGACCAGGGCATTCCCGGTTGGGTTGCATGCAAAGGGAATGACTGTGTTTAAAGATTTTAGGGATCTAATTCCGGGGGAATTGATTATGGTACGAATTTTCGGTTTGTTGATTGCTTTGGTTGCCTCGGTGCAAACTGCAAACGCTGCTTTGTTGTCATCGTGGAACTTCAATACGGACACCAGCGGTACTGTTCTTTCGGGCATTGGTGCTCAAGCCACGAACATGGTGAACTTTGGCTCGAACTCCGGTGTTGGTGGGGTTGCCTACGGGAACAACGGTTTCAGGTTTGCTAATGGAAACCACTGGCGTACTTCCCAGTTTAACAATCAAGGTGTCGGTAGCATTCTTGCTGACCGTGGTTCCAGCTTGACTTTGAAGAATACGTCGGATCTCTCGTATCATTTGACGGATCTATCGTTCAAGGCCAAGAACCAAAGTGGTACTCAACAGCGTGGTGTTCAGATATCCGTTTCGAAAAACGGGGGGCCTGAACAGCTGATCGGTGATTACGTTCGCACTTCTACTACATTTTCCGACTCGAACGGTTCACTGGATGGCTTGATCCTTCGTAAGGATGATACCCTTCGCGTATTTTTCCGGTTCTTTAAGGACGAAGCTAACGCGACCAACCGCCAACTCGATATCGACGATATCAATATTAACGGTGAAGTTGTCCCTGAGCCAGCCTCCTTGGCTGTCTTTGGACTTGTTGGAGCAGGTGTTGCTTTCGCCCGCCGTCGCAGGAAATAACCATCTGTCCACTTGATCGGCATTCGGAGGGGGGGATTTTGTCCCCCCCTTTTTTTATTGCCCTGTGTGTATTCCCCCTATTGAACGGTTCCTAGAAAAACCATGCCCGAAAAGCATGCTCCTATCCAATCTCAAACGATTGCTGTAGTCGGCCTTGGATACGTAGGACTCCCGCTGAGCCTGCAGTTCGCGAAATCTGGAACGCATGTCATTGGGCTGGATGTAGACCCATCCAAAGTTACCCAACTCAATCAGGGCTCGAGCTATATCCACCATATTCCATCCGATAGAGTATCTCAAGCTCTACAGGCCGGTAAATTCAGGGCAAGCACTGAGTTCTCGGAGATAAAGAACTGCGCTGCCGTTATCATCTGCGTTCCAACGCCGCTGAGCAAAAACAGAGATCCAGATCTCTCGTTCGTTCTTGCCACCGGACGGGCAATCGCTCCACACCTGAGGCACGGAACCCTCGTCGTTCTAGAGTCAACCACCTACCCCGGCACGACCGACGAAGATCTAAGAGGTGTGCTAGAGAACCATTCGGGACTCCAAGCCGGGGTTGATTTTCACCTCGCGTACTCCCCCGAACGAGAAGACCCCGGCAATCCCAGTAGCCAAGTGGAAAAGATCCCGAAAATCGTCGGTGGTCTTACCCCAAACTGCCTCAAATTCGCCACAGAACTCTACTCGCAAGCATTAAACGAGGTTGTACCGGTCTCAAGTTGCCGCGTTGCGGAAGCCACCAAGCTTTTAGAGAACATTTTTCGAGGCGTGAATATTGCCTTGGTGAACGAGCTTAAGATTGTTTACGAAGCGATGGGAATCGACGTCTGGGAGGTAATAGAAGCAGCGAAAACCAAGCCCTTTGGGTACATGCCGTTTTATCCCGGCCCGGGACTTGGCGGGCATTGTATTCCTATCGATCCGTTTTACCTTACATGGAAAGCTAGAGAGTTCGGGATGTCGACACGTTTCATCGAACTAGCAGGCGAAGTCAACACTTCCATGCCCGAATACGTCATCCATAAACTTGAATCGGCCTTGAGCGACGAAGGAAAGCCCCTTCGGGGTAGCCGAATTCTGATGATCGGTCTTGCCTACAAGGCCAATGTAGATGACGATCGCGAATCTCCAGGGTTCGTATTCCTCGAGCGTCTAAAATCGCGGGGGTGCGACGTTTCCTACTACGACCCTTACATTCCTACCATTCGCCCCAGCCGAGAACACAGCCACTGGGCTGGTGTGAAAAGTATAGTTTGGCAAGAACAAGCCATCTCTCAATCGGATGCGGTCTTGATCGTCACAGCACACCGGAATGTAAACTACCGTGAGCTGGGATTGTGGTCGAAACTCATAGTCGACACGCGAAACGCAATGCATGGAATCCCCACCTGCGGAAAATTGGTTAAAGCGTAAAGCAACTAGCCTTCCTCAGGGCAACCTGTAGACTACGGACAATTAACCGTTTTCGACTTTCCAGAAAGCCTCCAGCCTGTACACTTTTGACGGTCTAGTTCTTCGAGTCGCCTGAGGTCGTTTAGAACCCAGCCATAGTGTTGGCCACTTTTTTTATGGTAGAGAGTCTTCAGAAAAAAGCGATCAATGGCTTGGCCTGGAGTACGCTGGAGAGGTTCAGCCAACAACTATTTCAATTTGTTCTTGCAGTTCTTCTCGCAAGGCTTCTCCAACCGAGTGAATTTGGCTTGATCGCGCTGGTTAGTTTTTTCATCGCAGTCTCACAGAGCTTTATAGATA
>JBEICB010000316.1:0-4641 GCA_040373655.1 Pirellula sp.
AGTACATCCAGGATGCCGCAACAAGCTCTTCGGCGTCAGCACGATCAATGGCTTGCTCCACTTCGATTTCACTTGACGACGCAACAAATGATAGTACTGAGCCGGCGTCGAGGGCTGCGTGACAATCACGTTGTGCTCCGCTGTCAACAACAAGAACCGTTCCAGTCGAGCACTGCAGTGCTCTGGTCCTTGTCCCTCAAATCCATGGGGCAACAACATCACTAAACGACTCAACCGCTTCCACTTGTCCTCAGCACTCGTGATGAACTGGTCGACAATACACTGTGCTACGTTCCAGAAATCTCCAAACTGGGCTTCCCAAGCTACCAAGCCCTCTGGACAGTCCAAACTATACCCATATTCAAAACCCAACACCGCCGCCTCTGATAAAGGACTATTTACTAGCTCGACCCGAGCTTGACCCGGTTGAAGATGCCCTAAAGCCATGTAGCGAGCGTTATTGTCCGAATCATGTAAAACCGCATGACGATGCGAGAACGTACCCCGCTCGACATCCTGACCTGTCATCCGAATCGGATGCCCTTCGGTGGCAAGCGAAGCGAACGCGACTGCTTCCGCCCCCGCCCAATCCAATTTGGCTTTGCCTAAACCCATATCGCGGCGATCTTCCAATACTCTCGCCACTTTCTTGTTGACGTGGAATCCCGGAGGTACTTCGCTCAACTTGGCCAACAACTCCGCCGCTCGTTCCTTGGGTATCGCCGTCTGAACAACATCTCCAGTTGGCTCAAACCCGCCGAAATACCCTTCCCAAATCCCTGTCATGGACTGCAAGTCATAGACAAACGGCTCACTCTTGGCCAACTCGAATTCTCGGGTCAACTGCTGATGCCGCGCTTCGGAAATCGCATCCGCTTCCTGACGCGTCATCCCATTCATGCTTAGCAAATGCTCAAGGTAAGTCTCTCGAACTCCCTTCTTAGCATCGATCGCCGCATACATTAGCGGTTGCGTAAATCGTGGCTCATCGGACTCGTTATGCCCTAACTTGCGATAAGCATACATGTCGATGACGACATCTTTCTCGAACTGCTTGCGGAAGTCCATCGCCAAAGCAACAACCTGCGCGACAGCTTCTGGATCCTCGCCGTTAACGTGGAAAATCGGAATCTCCAGCATCTTCGCAATGTCGGTCGCATAAGTGGTACTTCGTCCCTGGTCAGGCTCAGTCGTGAACCCAACCTGGTTGTTGATCACCACATGCAAAGTTCCACCCGTCTTGTAACCGGGCAACTCGCTCAAGTTCAATGTTTCTTGAACAACCCCTTCTCCAATAAAAGCCGCATCACCGTGAATCAAGATCGTTAAATTGTCGGTTCTATGCACATCCCCATCACGGTCTTGCTTCGCTCGGCAACGCCCTAACGCTACTGGATTGACAAACTCCAAGTGACTTGGATTAAAGCATAGCGATATGTGCAGCTTCTCCCCTCCACGGGTCGTCCAATCGCTGCTGTATCCCATGTGGTACTTCACGTCCCCACCACCACGGAACAACTCTGGATTCGGATCGTCAAACGACCAAAAGATACTCTTCGCACGCTTGCCCATAATGTTCGCAAGCACGTTCAATCGCCCCCGGTGGGCCATCGCCATCACGACGTTCCCAACACCTTGCTCTCCAGCTTTCTCCAACGACAAGTCCAAAAGTGGTATCAAACTTTCGGAACCCTCAAGCGAGAATGTCTTGGATCCGGTGTACTTCTTGCGGACAAACTCTTCAAACAAAGTCGCATCCGTCAACCGCGTGTAGATTCGAGTCTGAACATCCCGCGACAACTGCAAGCGATTCTCCGTCGACTCCATCCTACGCTGCAACCATTCGCGTATCGTCCGATTATCGATGTGCATGAACTGAGCACCGATAGAGCGACAATACGTACTCTTCAATTTCTCGATGATATCATTGAGTGTCCGACCATTCGTGTAGTGAATATTCGGCGCTGCAAAAGGACGCTGCAAATCCTCGTCAGTCAGCCCATACGCACCCGGATCCAACTCGGGAATCGTCTTACGCGCCATCCCCAACGGATCAATCTTCGCTGCCAGATGACCACGAACCCGATACTCACGCACCAACTGATCGACCCGCTCTTGCATTCGAGCAAGCCACAGCGCATCAGGTAACCCCCCCCCCGATTGATGCTCCTCGTATCCAGCGTTCGCCACCGGTTCGCTGACCAAGGACTCCGACTGCGCCGAAAGCGAAAACTCCTCAAAGTAGCGCCGCCAAGTCTCCGTTACGCTTGTCGGATCCTTAAGAAATTGTTCGTACAAGTCGTCGATGTAATCGAGACTATTGGTATTCATGTTCGAAGTTGGGTTGGAGTGGTCGACTGCGCGACAAAATGGGAAAATTCGACGAGGAGGGCCCAAAGTCCGCCAAGCCCACTTTGAGTGTTCCTTAAAGCGAAAACGGACGCCATTGAGAAAGCGCAAGGCGTATACAACATCCACCAAGCGGTTCCATCCGCAGAGATTATACATGCGTTAAACAGTCGCGGTAATGGCGTTTTCGGGTCGCTCGATGATGAATTTTGACTTTAACGCCACCCAACGAAGTTGCGAATAGGAGGTTTGGGAAAGCTTTTCCGATTAAAGAAATTTTTCCGAAAGGGTGAAGTTTACCGGTCAGCAAGCCGATACCTCCTGACAGCGTCGGAGTGTCTCCTCCCCCGGATTCCCCCCCGACGACCTCGGTAAATCGCCGAAGAGCTTGGCAAACTGCCAGCAAATATACTCGCCTTTCGCTACGGAAGTAAATGTCGTGAATCGCTTAACTACCCTCAGTCTCCTCTGCGTTCTGCTACTGGCCGTCGAGGCTAACGGCCAAGAATTCCGCAGGGTACGGTCCGCTCCAGCGTCCAATCGCAATGCCGTACCAGCACGTCTCGCTGGTACCCCAAAACCCGCCCTGCCACCCTCCGCATATAACCCCAGCATGCGGTCCTCGCCCGGTAAAGTCCGGGTTTCCCCTGCTGCCACACGTGCGTACCAAGAACCAATCCGCGAAGCACTCCCGTCGCAACTTCAGGGTGCCGAAGCCTACGACGCCGAAGACATGGAAATCGGCGACGATGTCGTTGTCGGATCTCCCTATGATGAGGGTGATTACGTCGGTGATGTAGAAGGCGAAGTCTATTACGACGACGAACCCATGATGTACGAGGCCGACGGCTTCGAGGAAGCTTACGGAATTTATGGCGGTCACCACTCGCGTGGTTGCAGCAGCTGCGGCGACGCAAGTTGCGACTCATGCGGAATCGGAAATCCTTTCGGTATCGACCTATGCCACCCAGGCGGAGATCTTCCCGGTCGCCAACTCTGTATCTGCCTACCTTCCCACGGATGGGTAAGCGTCGACTACCTCGGACTCTTCGCAAGCGGCATGAATATGCCCGCACTTGTGACCTCCTCACCCGCAGGAACACCTCAATCCCTCGCCGGTGTTCTACCGGGTGCAAACAACCTCTACGGAGGAAACGACGAAGCCTTCACCGATAGCATCAGCGGAATCCGCGTCCGTGTCGGTATCTGGTCTGCAGTCCGACCAAACTTCGGTGCAGAAGGCGAATACTTCGGCTTCAACGAACAAACTGAGAACTTCGAAAGAACCTCCACAGGCTCTCCAATTCTCGCTCGCCCGTTTTATAACAATATCACCGGACTCCAAGACTCTGAACTGGTCGCCTTCCCAGGCTTGCTCAGCGGACGAATCCGTGTCGATGCTACTTCCCGCCTCGATGCCGCTGCCGTTCGATTCCGTCACATCCTCTGCTGCTCGACCAAAGAGTCCTGCTCCCCTTGGGATTGCGGCCCTATCCCCGCTCAATCCCGCATCGATGGAACACTCGGCTGGAGATTCGCACAACTCGATGAATCCATCCACGTGATCGAAGACCTAACTTCCCTAAGTCCAAACAACCCCGGTAGTTTCCTCATCCAAGACAACTTCCGGACGTTCAACCAATTCAATGGGGTGGAGTTCGGTGTCCAATGGACCGCTCGCCGCGGCTTCTGGACACTCGATACCCTCATGCGAACCAGCGTAGGTATCAATCGTCAATGGTTGGAAATCCAAGGCAACACAAGAATTCCACGCGATGGAACTCCACTTGCAGGCGGCCTCCTCGCTCAACCTGGAAGAAACATCGGTGTCGTCGATCGCAATGAATTCGGTGTACTTCCAGAATTCGGTGCAACCCTCGGTTATCAATTGACTGAACGACTCAAGCTAAATGTTGGCTACACCGGAATCTTCTGGGCCAGCGTGCTGCGTCCCGGCGACCAAATCGATACAACCGTCAATACCAACCTCCTCGCTCCTGCAATCCCAACCGAAACCTACCTCGGTCCAGGATTCACCGTTCGAGAAACTAACTACTGGGTCCAAGGCTTTACCGCTGGTGTTGAGTACCGTTGGTAAACTCGGCGCAATCGTCCCCAAGCGGAAAACTTCAAAGGCTTGCCTCGATCTCGGTCGATGCCAGCCTTTGTGTTCTTGTATCTGTCGCGTACCCCTGTGTTGTTACTCACTCCACGAACCCTCACTTCGCGTCCACGTCGTTCCATAATGTGTGTTTTGGCATGTCGAGTTTCTGGAAGCCTGGGACGAAGGCC
>JBEICB010000195.1:0-8833 GCA_040373655.1 Pirellula sp.
CCGAATCGCGATCGACGCCGACTTCGAGTTTTGCGGAGTTGAGTCATGACGAGTTAGAGATGCACATGGAGCGTAGTCGGTATGGGACTTTTGAGTTAACCGATGCGATCCGTCCTGCTTATGATTTGCAGATTGTTCCCAAGCAGGGATTTCGGCATGATGCTTATGTAGACCCAGGTAGTTCCGAGAGCATTCCGGTGCTTTTGGCATCGGTATCGCGGGAGCGATTATTTGATTTGTTTATTGAGTTGATTTCTTGTTTAGGCGATACGGTCAACGTAGTGTTGGAAACGAGTCATCATGGTGAGACGGGTGAGCATAATGATTTTGTGCGAGAGCATATCGATATGCCGATACTCAAGAGTGTGTTGTATGATTTTGAAGACTTGCTCATGAATGATGGCTGTACGGGGATTGCGGTGGTCAATCCGAAGCGCAAGATGGAAGTGCAGTTTGACGAGCACAAGTTGTTGGTTTGTTACGGTGTACCGCAGGAGTTATTTGAGCGTGTGTTGATCAAGTACGACGTTTACCCAGATGATCGTATGCGATTCATAACGGAGGGAGAGCACGTGCACAGCAGCAGTGATCGATTCATTGATTTCTTTGACAGTTTACAAACAAGGCTTGGGATCGACGGCAATTTCCAGGACGATTCGCATTACGAGATGTAGTTGATGCATAGCGAGTACTTTGAAACGAGGTTTTGGGTATCGGTGGAGGAAATCATGCGCTTCGAAGTGTTCGGAGAGTGTGACTGGGTTGTGTTGTCTGCTTTTGCGACGACGGGTCAAACTTGGACCTTGGAGCAGAATGCTGCGGCGGATTTCGCGTTGGAAGTGAGGTTACGAGGTATTTCACCGAGGGTGCGTGTGATTGGGTACTCGCCGCGAACGCGGCATGCTGAACCGAGTTGGGTAGTGCCGATGGGTTTGGCGCAAGGTCGGTTTTTGGGTCAGGAGTATGCGCAAGACGCGATCTATTGGATTTGTGGTGGCGAGTTGTATGTGGTTGGCTGCGGAGGAGGAGTAGCGCACTGGGTGGGTAGTTGGCGGGATCGTTTAGATGGTTTGGACACCGAGGCGATGCGCGAGCGCTTGGAGAGCTACTTCCCAAGAGGATTTCAATTGTAGGTATTGTTCCCACCATTCCATGAGGGACGGTACAAGTTGGGAATGAAGTTCCAAGTGTTTGGGGATGGGGATATGCCAATGTTCGATGGCGAGTGCGGTGGTGGCTTCGTCGCAGCGGCTGAGTTCAAGGATTTGTGCGGTAGCGAGAGAGGGTAAGAGCATCGCGATTGGAGTGATTCGCGAAAGGGCTTCGGGTTTCCAGTTCAGAGAGTGTTTGAAGGAGGTGGCATAGAGTTGGGAGGCGAGCCAACCGAGGCGGATGATTTCGGGTAATTCGGTAAGTGGGTTTGTTAAAACGGCTTCGATGCGAAGGGACGCGTGATCGAGGTGGGCTTTTCCGCCGCCACCTTGGACGGGTTGAACTGGGATGACTGTTGCTTGGCGAACGAGCATCTCTCGTGAGGTGAAGCGCGAGATGTGGGCCATGAACCCGTTGCCGTAGCCAATCCAATGGTCTTGCAGGGGGCGGACACGGAAGTCGATTTGATCGGGATATTTTGGGAAGAGCAGTTTGAAAGCGGCTTCGACTTCTGTGATGCAACCGGTTAGACGTTGGCACAGGGAGTCTTCGACGAAGCCATCGAGGTGTTTCGAGAGAAGTTCGTGTGCCAGAGCGCTGTTGGATTCGATGGAGGCGCTCAGTGGAATCAGGTCATTCCAGAGGGCATCGGCTAGCAGGGAGTTGGCGTCTTGGAGGGTCATGCCGAGCGATTCGGCGGGTAGTAGCATGCCTTTAGTGACTTGGGGGTCGATCAAGCGATTGGGGGTATGCCAGCAACATTCGGCGGTGTGGAGAGCGCTGAGCGAGGCGTTTTTGGTCCAAAGTAGGTGCATGGGGGTTTGGTTAGCAATGGTTCGTTAGGGTGCTCGGTTGGTCATTTGGGAGTTGATCCAAGTTTCGAGTTCTTGCCAGTCGACGGGAGGCAGTTTGCTCAGATCCGGTCGCAGGGCAACGGCATCGTGGATGTAGACATGGTGGATGGCTTGTTGAGGGCGGTTGGTATTCCAATGCAGGAGTATTCGAACGCACAGAGGTAGAGAGCCGGGTACTTCGACTTCGTACCCGCAGAGCAGAGGGACATCGAGCC
Source organism: Pirellula sp. (assembly GCA_040373655.1). Classification (GTDB taxonomy): domain Bacteria; phylum Planctomycetota; class Planctomycetia; order Pirellulales; family Pirellulaceae; genus JBKCUI01. Next base: position 2,222 of record JBEICB010000195.1, read on the forward strand.
AGCCCATTTGGCGGGCGGCTAGTGCGGGGAATTCTGCGTTTACATCGCGGGTGACAGTAAAGATTGCGCTGGCGAGGTCTTTGGGATCGATATCGTTTCGGCGAATAATCAGGGCGAGAAGTTGTCGTGTGGCTTTTAGGATCGCTTCTTTTGTGTTGGCTTCGACGGTTGTAGCGCCACGTACGCCGCGGCAGACGGTAGTCGCTGATTCTGGGGCTGAGGAATGTGGTTCTTGGTTGGGGGTTAGAGCTGTCATACGATCGTCGGTTGGTGGAGAGTATCCGGAGTGGAGTTCAGGGGGGTAGGCGGGAGAAAAGGGCATTCGCAATCAGGAAGTTGGAAGTATACTTCAAAGTATGGAAATCGACGATGCCAACCCAACGATGGCTTCCGTCAGCGAGACGGGTGCCGGAACAGACTTTGATCCAAAGCAGTTTGCTTTTTTGATTGTGGACAACGATCCGGCGCATGCGCGTGCGATGACGGAGAGTTTAGAGAAGGTCGGATATAGGTGTGATGTTGCGACGAGTGGTCCGGAGGGTAAGCGGATGCTCGAGCAGAACACATACGACGTAGTGATCACCGATTTGGTGATGAACGATGTGGATGGGATGCAGATTCTGGGGATCGCCAGGCAGTTGTTGCCGGAGGCGGAGGTGGTGATGGTCACCGGGCACGCGACGGTCAGCAAGGCGGTCGAAGCAATGCAGCTTGGGGCCTTTAATTTCCTTGAGAAACCTATCACACCGAACCGTCTGAGGGCGATTGCAGCGAAGGCGACCGAGGCGGTTCAGTTGCGTCAGACGAACATTGATCTTCGTCGGCGATTAGACGAGAAGTTTGGGTTTGAGGGGATTGTTTTTGCCAGCCCGGCGATGCAGCAGTTGATCGACCGGCTCAAGCGGATAGCGCCGACGGACGCGACGGTATTGATTACGGGGGAGAGTGGCACGGGCAAGGAGATGATTGCCAGGGCAATTCACCAGAATAGTCCAAGGAAAGCAAAGCGGCTTGTGGCTTTGAACGTGCGTGCTGTCTCGGAGACTTTGGTGGAGAGCGAGTTATTTGGGCACGTTCGGGGCGCCTACACTGACGCGGTCAGCGATCGGGAAGGTGCGTTTCAATATGCCGATGGCGGAACGTTGTTTCTCGACGAGGCTGGAGATATGCCTATGAGCACGCAGATTAAGTTACTGCGGGTGCTTGAGGAACATCAAATAACTAGGGTTGGCGACAACAAGTCGATCAAGGTAAATGTGCGGTTGATCTCGGCGACGAATCGTCCGTTAGAGAAAATGATCGAGGATGGTCAGTTTCGCAATGATTTGTATTACCGGCTCAAGGTGGTGACGGTTCATCTGCCACCTCTTCGGGAGAGGCGGGAGGACATCATTCCGTTGATGGATCATTTCCGCAAGCAGTTCATTAGGCGACATAATCGGGGGCCTTGCAATTTTACTCCTGCTGTAACTCGCAAATTTTATGCGTATGGATGGCCTGGGAATATTCGACAGTTGCGAAATTTTGTAGAGACGATGGTAGTGCTCGACACGGATGGCAAGTTGGACATCGATGATTTGCCACCGGAGTTGGATGATGGGACCGGTGGGATGGTTCGAGGGGATCAACCTACGGAATTGATGGAGATTCCCGGGATCTCTGGTGGGTCAACTGGGGATTCGAGTGGGGCTTCGGTCCCTGATTTGATTGGGAAAACGATGGATGACATCGAGCGTTGGGCGATCGAGGAAACGTTGAAATTGACGGCAGGCAACCGGGAAGAGGCGGCCAAGATTTTGGATATTGGGGCCAGAACGTTGTATCGCAAGCTTGATAAGTACAAGCAGGAAGGTTAGCGGGCGCTGGGCAGATGCAAGCCGACGACGAGTTATGTTTGTGTTTTCACATTTCGTGTCGGAAGGTCCTCAATTACATTCGGATTCACCGGGTTCGTTTACCTAGTCAGCTAGCGGATTGCGGAGGCGCTGGGACGGGTTGTGGGTGGTGTCGCAAACAGATGCAGAAGTTGCTTGCACAGTGTCAAGAAGCCCCTCCGGCGGCCGATCAGATCGAGAATTGGTTGGCAGCTAGAACGCCGCAAAGGAGCGTCTACAGCGAGGGGCGCGAGAAATATCGGGCCGCGAAGGGGCTCCAGAATGTCGATGCAGGAGAAATCGAAGAAACCGAAAGAATCGTTACTAATGATACAGATCCTAACGAGGGCAGTTAGGAGGTCTTTCGGGGTGAGAATCGTCGGTAATGTAGATGCGACGAATTGCCACTAAAGACAGCTTGCTAGCTCTTTTCCAATAGTTTTATTGAAATTGGGTCGATGAGGAGGTCTCCGTAGCGATTCGGGCGCGTTGTATGGCTTTTGTCCTGTGCGGGTTCTAAGTACACTGCTGATTGCAGAAATTCCGTTGAATTTTAGGAGAGGTTGACTGCTGTAGGTCAGTGGGTCGAATCTCCACGAGAATTGCACACTATTCGGAAACACTATTTCGAACTATGTCCCAACGATTTCTTTTCCCGAGGTGGACGAATAAGTTCCTCGCCTTGCTCGGGTTTTTGATTCTTGCAGGTGGTGCTTATGCCAGCGTTTTGTTTCTTGGGGTCACAAGTCCCGAGACTTTGAACACTGGTTATCGTCCATTGCAACCGATTCCGTTCAGCCATGCATTGCATGCTGGCGAGTTGAAGATGGATTGCAAGTACTGTCACGTCTCTGTGGACAAGGCTGCACATTCGCAGATCCCTGCAACGCAGACCTGTATCAACTGCCACAGTCCCAAGACTGGGACGGGTGGCGCGCCGAAGTTGTCAGCGATTCACTCGGAGTCGCCGAAGCTCAAGCCGCTACGTGAAAGCTGGAGAACTGGTGAGTCGGTTGACTGGGTGCGAATCCATCGTTTGCCGGACTACGTATATTTTAACCATTCGGCCCACGTAAACCGTGGTGTTTCCTGCGTGTCTTGTCACGGGCGGGTTGACCAGATGGAAGTGGTATATCAAGCGAAGAATCAGTCGATGGCGTGGTGTTTGGATTGTCATCGCAATCCTGAGCCACACTTGCGTCCGGTGGATCAAGTCACAAATTTGGCTTGGACTGCTGGCAGTGAAGAGAAGCAACTGGAACTCGGCAAGAAGCTTCGAGCCGAGAACAACATTAACCCTCAAACGAATTGCGCGGTTTGTCACCGATGAGCCATACTGGGACCGAAAGCAGAACTCGGTATTTTCGCAGCCTAGACGAGCTTCAGAAGACACCAGAGTTTGATCAATTTTTAGCACGAGAATTCCCGCAAGCGGCATCGGAGTTCCCTGAGGGGGTCTCGCGTAGGCGCTGGTTGCAGATGATGGGGGCGTCGCTCGCTCTGGGTGGTTTGACCGGTTGCCGGTACAATCGCGAAGAGATTGCGGCTTTCGTCATGCGACCGGAGGGGCGAATCCCCGGGATTCCGGAGCATTTCGCAACAAATTTCGAGTGGGCTGGGCGTGTCGTTCACGCGTTGGTTGCCAATGTGGATGGTCGGCCATTGAAGGTCGATGGCAATCCGGAGCATCCAGCGTACGCTCGGTTGCAGAGTAAAGAGGCTGCGTCGAATAAGAAGTTGGCGTCTGCAGGCACGGACGTATTTACACAAGCTTCGATCCTTTCGCTGTACGATCCTGATCGAGTTGGGGTCGTGCTTCGCCGTGAGGAGGCTGGTGGCAATCCTTCCATTGCGAACAGTGATAGCGATGAAGATCGCGACCGCAGTTGGGAGGCATTCCGTAGCTATGCCGCTTCGAGCGTTGCGGCTTTGGGTACTGGTAAGGGTTTGGCGATTTTGATGGAGCCGACACGAAGCCCTAGCTTCATGATGGTTTTGCGAGAAGTGCTCAAAAAGTTGCCTGATGCTCAAGTTGTGAAATACGAATCGGTATACACCGGGAACGTAAGCAAGGCGTTGGACGCGGTTGGGGCGACAAACTCCTCGATGTCCTACGACTTGGACGCCGCTCGCGTAATTGTCGCTTTGGATTCCGACTTGCTCGGTAGCGACCCGAATGCGGTTCTGTATGCAAAGCAGTATGCGAATCATCGATCGCCATCTGGTGAGTGGATGAATCGGATGTATGTGGTTGAGTCGCAGTACTCGGTCACAGGTACATCGGCCGATTATCGGTTGGCCTTGCGGGCTTCGCAGATCGATGGGTTGCTCAAGCGGATTGAAGCAGCGATCGACGCGGGTGTTGTCATCGAAGACAAAGAAGAGAGTCAAACGATTGAAACACTCGATGGTGACGCGAAGATCACTCGCCTCGTCGAGTGCATCGCAAGCGACTTGTTGTCAAACAAGGGGCAAGCGGTATTAGCGGTCGGAACGCATCACTCGTTGGCTGCACAGGTCGCAGCCTTGCGAATCAATTCGAAGCTTGGAAACATCGGCAAGACGGTCAAGATTTACGAAGCACCTGCTGACATGCAGCCTGTGAAAACGATGAAGCTTGATGACTTCGTCAACAACGCGAAAGAGTTTGGAAAACTTTGGGTTTTGGCACCAAATCCAGTCTTCACGGTTTCAGGTGATGTGGGCTTAGCCCAGGCGATGAAGACGATAGGTGATGTTGTTTACTTGTCAAACTATGACGATGAGACTGCCCAGTATGCACGTTGGACGGTTCCTGCGGCGCACCCGTTGGAATCTTGGGGTGACGTGCGAGCGGTAGACGGGACCTATGGGATTTGCCAGCCGACGATTGCTCCGCTTTTGGGAGGAAAGACTCCTGCAGAATTGTTGGTGATGTTGGCGGGATTGCAGGTTGAAGCTTTGCCGCCCGAGGTTGTGATTGCAGAGACCGCCGCTCGGTTGTTTGGGAATGAGCCTGTAGGCCAAGCTCCCGCGGGTTCGAGTGATGCAAGTGTTATTGCTTCTTTGCGAAAGTATCGCGAAGCATTGCATGCTGGCTATATGGCTGGCTCAGAAGCGAAGCTATACACAGGCGAATTGAAGGCTGACCCGAAAGAGCTGCAGGGTGTAGTAAAGGATTTCAACGACGAGAAGGTTTCGGTTCGCAACTATGAGTTGCCGGACACAAAGATTAACTTGGCGTTGGACAAGGACGCATTGGAAGTCTTGGTATTGCCAAGCGACACGGTTTATGACGGACGTCTAGGGAACAACGGCTGGTTGCAGGAATGTCCGCATCCAGTCACGAAGTTAGTATGGGACAATGCAGCGATTTGCAGTCCTGCCACTGCCCAGGCTTTGGGGCTCAAGCAAGGCGAGATGGTTCTGTTGTCGCTCGGGGATTCCAAGGTAAAGCTCCCGGTATTCGTAGTCCCTGGCCACGCCGAGGGATCCTTTACCGTCAATTACGGCTACGGTCGGACTCGCGAGTTAGGTGGTACGATCGCGGGAGCAGTTGGCACCGATTTGTCAACCTTCCGACGTTGGAAGCAAGCTTCGTTATACAGCGGTATCAGTGCAATGCCGACTAGCGAGCCGTATCGGCTTGCGACTACCCAGGATCACTTTGCTCTCGATGATTTGGGGGCGGGGGAAACTGCGAAGCGAGCTCCGCAATTGGTGCGTGAGGGTACACTGTTCGAGTACCTCGAGAATCCTAAATTCACGACGGAAGTGGTCGAGCATCACTTTGAAAACAAGTCGTTGTGGAAGGAGCCAACGGTTGATCTGAAGCACAAGTGGGGTATGGCGATCGATTTGAATAAGTGCACCGGTTGCAACTCTTGCGTGGTGGCTTGCCAAGCTGAGAACAACGTACCGATCGTTGGTAAGGAGCAGGTGATTCGCGGCCGGGAAATGCATTGGCTGCGGATTGACCGATATTTCCAGGCTGACGTCAACCCATTGACATCGCAATCCTCATTGCATCAACCGATCGATCCGAAGGTTGTGATGCAGCCGATGGCTTGTGCACACTGCGAAACAGCACCGTGCGAGCAAGTTTGTCCAGTTGCGGCTACTGTGCACACAGAAGAAGGAATCAATGCGATGGCTTACAACCGTTGCATTGGAACTCGATATTGTGCGAACAACTGTCCTTACAAAGTCCGCCGATTCAATTACTTCAACTACAACGACGAGTACGGATATTACTACGGTTGGCAGGACAATCGCGAGAAGGCTTCGAGGAAGCTTCAGCAATTGGTTCTCAATCCAGAAGTGTCTGTGCGTGGTCGGGGTGTGATGGAGAAGTGTACCTACTGTGTTCAGCGGGTGCAGAACGGCAAGATTTACGCGCGATCTCGGGGAGATGGCAATGTCCACGATGGCGATGTAAAGGCGGCATGCCAAGAAGCTTGTCCGACTGAAGCAATCGTATTTGGGGATTTGAACGACAAGACCAGTCGCGTTTCTCAGTTGCACAATGATTCGCGTGCTTACGCTGTCTTGGAAGAGTTGAACATCAAGCCGAGAACGTTGTATCTGTCGCGTATCCGAAACATTCCGAAGCGGTTGGCAACGAAGAGTCAACTGCAACCAGCTCGTCCGGGACACGGCGGGCATCACGATCACAATCATGACCACGAACATTCCTCAGGTGACCATGGCAACCATAGCTAGTTCCTACAATCCAAGGGAAATCGACAATACCGAAGAC
>JBEICB010000192.1:0-9011 GCA_040373655.1 Pirellula sp.
CGGTCAAATAGCGATCGCTCCCGGGAAACCAGAAAGCAGCGAAATCCTGGAGCGAATCCGCAGTGAAGATGAATCCCTAAGAATGCCTCCGGAAGGCAAACCCCTTTCCGAACGAGAGCAAAGTGTTTTACGACGCTGGATCAAACAGGGAGCTGAATGGAAAAAGCACTGGGCATTCGAAACGCTTAGCCGACCTCAAGTCCCTACCAATACCAGCGAAACCTCCAACCATCCAATCGATGCGTTCATCGATCAAAAACTCGCAATGCGAGGACTGAAGCGAGCACCTCAGGCTGACTCCGTTCACTTGTTGCGACGCCTCTACTTTGACTTGATCGGTTTGCCCCCTACACCGGAGCAAGTAGATCAATTCTTGTCCCGCGCTGCCAACGGATTCGACCAAGCTTGGGAAGCCGAAATCGATCGTTTGCTCGCATCAGAACATTATGGAGAAAGATGGGCGAGGCACTGGCTCGATGTCGTTCGCTATGCCGAAACCAACAGCTTCGAACGTGACGGCGCAAAACCTTATGCATGGCGCTACCGCGATTACGTCATCCGATCCTTCAACGCAGACAAGCCCTACAACCAGTTCTTGCTAGAACAACTTGCCGGAGATGAACTCCCCAACCCTACCCGCGACTCACTCGTTGCTACCGGCTTCTATCGACTCGGTATTTGGGACGATGAACCGGCAGATCGTGAATTAGCTGTCTACGATGGACTAGATGATATCCTTACGACCGTCGGACAAGGGATCCTTGGACTCACCATCAACTGCAGTCGTTGCCACGACCACAAAATCGACCCTATCCCGGCCAAAGATTATTACAGCGCTTTGGCATTCTTTCGCAACATCTCCTCCAATGGCTACGGACCACAAGTAGAACGTCCGCTGATCGCAACCGAAGAAGACAAGAAAGCGTTTCGCGATCGAGAAAATCAAATTCGTGAGGAAGCCGACCGAATTCAACGCCGCCTCACAGAAGTCGAATCACTGCTTCGCACTCAATTCAATGAACTGACTCAAACCGAATCAAAATCTTACGATCTCGATGACTTGGAGTATCGGTACTACCGAGACACCTTTGACAAGCTCCCTGATTTTGATCAACTCAAACCAGAAACTATTGCCAAAGTTGATCCACCGCTAATCGACATTGGTGCCTCTACACGCCCAGACTTTTTCGGCTTCGTTTTCACCGCAATCATCATCGTCCCCAAGGATGGCGAATACACCTTCATCCTTGACTCCGACGACGGTTCGCGGTTGACGATCGATGGTAAGGAACTCATTGAATACGATGGCATCCACGGCACAGGTCGACCTAAAAGAGCCTCGGTTACTCTAAAACAAGGCCGCTACCCATTGCGATTGGATTACTTCCAACGTCAACATGGGAAGGGTTTGAGCTTGCACTGGAACGGTCCAGGATTCCGTAGAAAACGCCTAACGGCAGATTCAGGAGAACAAGCCAAAGATCTACAACAAGCCATCCAAAGTGCGAATGTCGACGGTCTAGATCCAACTCTTGTCGCAGAATTTAAAGAGCTACGAAAATCTCTCGATGAAGCCAAAAGGCAAAAACCTTGGGAAGAGTATGGAATGTGTGTTAGCGAAAACGGAACGCAACCACCCGAAACTTTTATACTCACGCGCGGTAGTCCACAAGCTAAAGCGGACAAAGTAGAACCGGCGTTTCTATCCATTTTAGGTGGAACCGCACCGACCATCGAACCCAATCAACAAGCAAACACTTCTGGTCGCCGATTGGCGTTTGCAAAGTGGGTTTCCGATCCGACCAACCAGCTCACCAGCCGCGTCTTTGCTAATCGCGTTTGGCAACACCACTTCGGTCGCGGAATCGTTCGCTCCCCAAATAACTTCGGCCAACTCGGTGAAACACCCACTCATCCGGAATTACTCGATTGGCTCGCAACACAACTGGTCGATTTCGGTTGGCATATCAAACCTTTGCACAAATTGATTCTCACCTCTCAAGCCTATCGACAATCCGCTCTAGCAAGTCCCGAAGTACTAGAGCGCGATGCGAACAACGACTTGTTCAGCCGCTTTGATATGCGCCGACTCAGTGCCGAAGAAATCCGCGATTCTATTCTTGCAGTTAACGGCAGCTTGAATCCCAAGCTTTATGGCCCGAGCGTCTACCCGGAACTCTCGCGTGAAGTTCTAGCTAGTCAATCTGTGCCTGGCAAAGGCTGGGAAAAATCACCCGCTGAAGAGCAAGCAAGACGAAGCGTTTACATCCACATCAAACGATCACTCTTGGTACCCATGCTCTCGAATTTTGATTTTCCTGAGCCAGATACAAGCTGCGAGGCAAGATTTATCACGACACAACCTGGACAAGCCTTAGGGATGCTCAACGGAGATTTTCTGCATCAGCAATCGGAATTGCTCGCAAAGCGACTGAAGGCTGAAGTTGGTGGTGCTCTCTCACCACAAATTGAACGTGCATATGAACTCGCATTCTCTCGCAAACCAACTGCCGAAGAAATCAGCAAATCGAAAGAACTGATCGAAACTCTCAAGATGGAACACAAACTTACGGAAGACCAAGCTTTAGGCTACTTCTGCTTGTTCGTCTACAACCTCAACGAGTTCGTGTACCTCGATTAACGAATACGCTCAGTCACCAATTACCCTCCTATCTCCTAACCGTACATACACATCCATCACCCAACGGACCCGAAGGACACATCATGCGACCGAACTTTTGCGGCAGAACACGACGTGAGTTCCTCTGGCAAACAGGAGCAGGTTTTGGAGGCTTAGCCCTCACTGGACTACTTTCCCAAGACGGCTTCTTTAAGAACGCATATGGTGCTGAACCAGGGAAAGAAAAACGAGTGCTAGAGCCTCACTTTCCCGCCAAAGCAAAAAGCGTCATCTTTCTGTTCATGTACGGAGGCCCAAGCCATATCGATACGTTCGACTATAAACCCACCATGAAGGGACGCGATAACCAAATCGTCGAAGTCAAAACGTTCGGACGTGGTGGACACAAAAACCAAGGACGAATTGTCGAGCCACGATGGGATTTCAAACAGTATGGCGAATGCGGTAAATGGGTCAGTGACCTTTTTCCAAACGTAGCAAAACACGTCGATGATATCGCCTTCATCCACTCAATGACCGCCGATTCCCCAATCCACGGGTCTGCAATGCTGATGATGAACTCTGGGCGTGTCCAAAGCGGTCATCCTTGCCTAGGTTCATGGGTAAACTACGGTCTCGGTAGCGTCAATGAAAACCTACCCGGATTTGTTGTTATGCTCGATCCAACAGGTGGACCAATTTCGGGAGCAAAAAATTGGTCGAGCGGATATATGCCCGCGAGCCTTCAAGGAACCATTTTCCGAACACAAGGTACACCAATTCTCGATCTCAAGTCCCGCGAAGGGGTCTCACGTGAATTGCAACGAGAATTACTCGACGCACTCAAAGATCAAAATGAAGTCCACGCAAGATTGCGAGGGGATAGATCCGATTTAGTGTCCCGCATCTCAAGCTATGAACTCGCTTACAAGATGCAGGAGAGTGCACCAGAGGCAGTAGACATCAAGGGCGAAACCGCCGACACGATGGCTCTTTATGGAGTCGACCAAGATCGAACGCGAGACTTCGGAACGAAATGTCTATTAGCTCGCCGACTCGTCGAAAGAGGTGTGAGATTCGTCCAAGTGTATTCGGGAGGTGCCCATAACGATGACAATTGGGATGCACACTCGGATTTGAAAAAGAACCACGACTTCCACGCTGGAAATACAGACAAGCCGATTGCCGGCTTGCTCGCGGATCTCAAACAACGTGGCTTACTCGATGAAACACTCGTAATTTGGGGTGGGGAATTCGGTCGGCAGCCAACTGCAGAATACGCCGAAGGCACCGGACGGGACCACAACTCCTACGGCTTCACCATGTGGATGGCCGGGGGCGGTATCAAAGGTGGAGTCAGCGTCGGTACCACGGACGAACTTGGTGCCGCAGCCGTGGAAAAGCCCTTCCACGTCAAACACCTCCATGCCACGGTCCTAAATCAGTTAGGCTTCGATCCGAATCGTCTCTCCTACTTCCATTCGGGCTTGGACCAAAAACTCGTTGGCGTCGAACCCATCGAACCTATCCGAGAAATCATCGCCTAGGCAATCGCCACCCAACGTCCAATCCTCGCTCAATTTGCGGTTCGTTTCGAATCGCAAACTAGCAGTGTACTCAGATGCACTCACATCATGAGCACCATTATCCTCAGTCAAACTGCCACCAAGGTTCTCCTCGTATGCCACCGTCCAATTTGCCAATCGCTGTGTTGATCTCGGGAGGTGGCACGACCCTAAAAAACCTGATTGACCGACAACAAGCCGGAAACCTCTCAGTCGAGTTTCGGCTCGTGATCAGTTCTCGAAAAGACGCCAAAGGGCTTGCATTCGCTCAGCAGGCCAAGATTCCTACAGATATCATCCGACGTCGGGATTTTCAGAATGGCAACGAACACTCCGAATCAATGTTTGCAGCCATACGTAACTCGGGGGCGAAACTTGTCGTAATGGCCGGATACCTAGAACACCTACTTATCCCTCATGATTTTGAAAACCGGGTTATCAATATCCATCCCTCGCTTATCCCTGCATTTTGCGGACAAGGCATGTATGGTTTGCATGTCCACCAAGCCGCAGTCGACTTCGGTGTGAAAATCAGCGGATGTACCGTCCACTTCGTCGACAATCAATACGATCACGGACCAATTCTGTACCAAACCGCTTGCGATGTGCTCGAAAATGACACCGCAGAAACACTTCAGAAAAGAGTCTTTGCACGCGAGTGCGAAGCCCTACCTCACGTTCTCAATCAACTCGCCGAGAGCCTTCGACTCTAGAGATTAGGGCGAGAGAAAGTGGCCGTGCAAAAAGAGGGAAGCGGCGCAAGCCGCAGGATGTTTTTTGAGCCCGCTTCGCGCAAGCCGCAGGGTGTTTGCAGCGGCCACGCTCACATCATTGCACGTTCCAATCAATCGAATACCACAACGTTGTAGACGCTGATTGGTTGGATGTGTTGATAAATAGAACCATTTACAGCGAAACCACCCGGAGTTGGCGCTTTCCGGCTCAGAGGGTACGCCTCGAAGCAATCGAGATATCGATTTGACGGTATTGTCCTAAGGCCTGCAAGGCCGGCACAACCTCTGCCGAGGTCGATAGGCCTCGGTGACCTGATAAAAAAAGATGTTAAAGGCCCGGAGGGTCGGCACAACGAATACTGGAATGACAACTCAAATTATGATTCGATTACAAGCCCGAACAATGCTGCAAAACATCAATGAATCGGTTACCGCGATCTTGGGTTCTACCCCCTCTGAGTAGGGCGGATTTTTTGTTATTGCCATCCCAGGCCGTCGCTCCGCTTTGCCCTGGGCTATCACCTTCGGCCCCTTGGCGCAAGCCGACCGGTGACCGCATCGCTCGCATCACGACTCGATCATCCGCAACATTGTAACTCCCGATTGATTCAACGTCTCGATGGAATAAATCGAGTACTTGAGTTACCGGACTGCTTGCGCACTACCGCTACTATTCCGTTATTTACCAAAAGTAAATGTAGTCACCTGATGGAACTTCTCACCCGGTCGAAGAACGGTAGTTGGGAAACTAGCTTGATTCGGCGCATCGGGATAGTGTTGCGTCTCAAGGCAGAACGCTTCATGCGTTTTGTAACCTGCGTTACCAGCCGTGCCATCGAGGAAGTTGCCCGTATACAACTGAATGCCGGGTTGCGTGGTCTTGATCGCTAACGTTCTTCCAGATGCAGGATCCACAACCTTCGCTGCGTCCCTTAATTCTCCAGCCTTGCCACGAACCACAAAGCAATGATCGTACCCGTTGGTTTCCTTTAGCTGAGCAATTCGCTCACCGATCTTATGGGAGGAAGTAAAGTCGAGGGGGGTTCCCGACACAGGAGCCAGGACGCCGGTGGGAATCATGTTCTCATCGACAGGAAGATACTGGTCACACGCAAGGGTCAGTTCATGCTGATGGATGGTACCAGAACCAGCGCCACCGAGATTGAAGTAAGCGTGGTTTGTCAAGTTCAACACGGTGGGCTTGTCCGTCGTCGCTTGAAGATCCAGGGTCAAGCAATTGTTGTTGTCCCAACGGTATTCCGCTACCGTTGTCAAAGTGCCAGGGAATCCTTCCTCCCCGTCAGGACTGACATAGGTAAACTTCAACCCCACGGAGTTATCTCCACGGACTTCGGAAACCTGCCACATCCGTTTGTCAAAGCCCACTTCGCCACCGTGAAGATGATTCGGACCATTGTTCACAGCGAGTGGATAGGTCTTGCCATCCAAAGTGAACTTGCCCTTCGCAATTCGATTGCAAAATCGTCCAACCGTAGCGCCGAAGTATGGGTGGCGTTGCAAGTACCCATCAATTGAGGAGAAACCTGCAGTGACATTGGTTCTCTTACCAGTTCGGTCTGGAACATTGATCGAAACAACAATAGCTCCATAGTCGATCAACTCCACCGAATTCCCTTGATCGTTGCTCAACGTGTAGAGCGTGACCGATTTCCCATCAGCAGTTTTTCCGAACGGTTTCTTATCGATAGTCATAGGGGTAGTTAAGCTATTTTCCACAGCAGAGACAACATTGCCAGCAGCGAGCGCTAACGCAGCGAACCCTGAACCGGCAATAAGCAACAAACGACGATTTAAGTTTGTAATTTTCATCGGTATTCCGAATTAAGACGAAGAGGACTGAACCAACCCAAAAACGTGATTTCTTCTTTGTTCCGTAAGACCAAGAGTTGTTGCTACTCGGCCTTGGCAGGCTCGACACGACCGAATAGATGTCCGCCTACATTGTCGTGCTTCCAAGTTCCAGCATATTTACGATCGTGAAAAACGACTCTCGCTGAGAATGTCCCAAGCCCTGGAATGGTGATGGAATCAAGTACGATCATCGGAGTACGGCCAACCCACTCGAGCGTAACTACCACCGGCACTGTCAAATCCTTGTTGCCGTACTTAATGCGTGTCTTGATCTCCCAGAGATTGTCGTCGCCCTCAAGCTTCTTCGCACTGGAAATCTCATATCGTTCTTCCTCAAGTGCGTTCAAAGGCTTGCCATCTATCGTGAACACACCCGTTAGAGTCGCACCAGATAGGTACTTCTCAAACTCAGCAATTGGAGGCGCAGACTTCGCCGTCGGCGTTTTCCCAGCCGATTCTTGAGCCGTGCTAGATGGGTAAAATTCTGCACCGACAAACCCTACCGCACCGAGTGCGAGCACGAGTAAGCAATTCTTGATAGTCCGACCGGAAAGTTTCGCAATAGCCATAAATATCCTCAATTGAAAGGGGGAAATGCTCCCGTCGCACCCCAGGATCCTAACGTAGCCGCCTGTATTCTAACGTAGCAAACGGCGATTCGGTACAGGCAAGCACCGAAGTCCCCAGTCTCCCGCAAAGAAGAAGAGAAAACGGCCTCACGCAAAGAAACAAGCCGCAAAGAAAACGTAAAACTTGAGCCAGATAGCGCGAGTTCGATACCTTCAGATCGACATCTCGATGGGTTCGCATTCAGGCCTGAAAGGCCGGCACGACCTTTGCCCTTGTCGTCTAGGATCTGGACCCCGCACACAAAATGCAGCAGATACCCCCGTGTAGCCTGCTGTCGATTTGACGTTATTGTGCGCGAGCGGCAGGTTATTCGCCTACAAATGCCTGAGGTAGTGCATCGCAGACCGGAATTCAGAGATGGGATCCGATGCGATATCGCGCTCAATCACATAATCCCCAGAGAAGCGATGCTCTTCCAAAGTTGCAATAATCCTTGGGAATTCAGCTAAACCTCGCCCCAAGGGGACCTGCGTTCCCCGGCCGCGTGCACGATCTGGTACCCCATCCTTGGCATGAACCAACATCACATGCTGGGCAACCGCAGATAAATCCTCAAGCCCATACCCCTGGACGATCAAGTTTCCCGGGTTCAAAGTCACGCCAACAGATCCGTGTGGCAATGAATCGATGAGCCCTCCGAGAGTTGTGAGCGATTCCGCCCCCGTCTCCAATGCAAGAAACGCTCCAACATGCTGAGAATAACGCCCTAAATCGCTCAACACATTTCGCATGATCTCACGCGATGGGGCATCAGTAGATTCGTCGATCTGACCTGCACTATTGACCACCACACGAGCCCCCAACTCATACGCCAGCTTCATCGCTTGCTTCGTCCCCTCAATCCTTCGGTCGAGCTCCTCTGTCGATTCATACCCCCGCCGCGTGGCAAACCGAACCGCAGAAACTCTCAAATTCAAATCGTCTAACCATTTACGAATCTGTCGTAGACCAGTCGAATCAATCTGCTGCGGAATTAGCTCGGTTCTCGCGCAGATCTCCACCGAATTGGCCCCTAAATCCGAAGCGACCGATAATGCTTTGCGAAACGGTAGCCGTAATCCCGCGAGCTGGATTCCGACACGAATTCCCATTCCTACCATAAAGCGATTCCTAAGGTGATGTATCGGCACTTGCAATAATTTTAAAGTTTAGAATATTGCAAGTGCTCGTCCAAGTCGAAACGGGTTGAACGGCACGGGTTCGTTTCCCGTCCCCCCGGTCACGCGATCAACATACCTTTGATTGAGCAAGCCAAGTACATAGAAAACCGTATTTCCAGGGCGATTGTGGGTAAGATAGAGGACGCTTGAACCGGGATTCCAAACAAACAGAGCCTTTCATGTTGCCACTAAACGTTGTTGTCAAAGCACTAAAACAAATCGCTCCCCTTGAATTGGCCGAAAGTTGGGACAATGTCGGTTTATTAGTCGGAGATCCAAACGCCTCAATTTCACGCGTCCTTACTTGCTTGACCCTAACCGAAGAAGTTCTACAGGAGGCCATATCACTTCAGGCAGAACTCGTGGTTCCCCACCACCCCATCCCCTTTCGTCCCATTTCACGCATCACGACGGACGACCCAACTGGCAA
>JBEICB010000162.1:0-10534 GCA_040373655.1 Pirellula sp.
AACGTCCTCGTCGGGTTCATGTCCTTCGACGGATACAACTACGAAGACGCGATCATCATCAGCGAAGAACTCGTCAAACAAGATGTTTACACTTCGATCCACATCGAAGAATTCGACGTTGAAATCCGCGAAACCAAACTGGGACGCGAAGAGTTCACTCGTGACATTCCAAACGTAAGCGAAAAAGCTCTGCGAAACCTTGACGAATCTGGAATTGTTCAAGTCGGAACATATGTACGACCTGGAGATATTCTGGTCGGTAAAGTTTCGCCGAAGAGCAAGACGGAATTGACCCCTGAAGAGAAGTTGCTTCATGCGATCTTCGGTCGAGCAGGGGAAGAAGTAAAGAACGACTCCCTCGAAGTCAGTTCCGGAGTCGAAGGTATCGTTATCGACACCCAAAAGTTCTCTCGTCGCATGAGTCTCTCTGAAGAAGAGCGAAAGATATTCGAAAGAGATCTCAAGCAGATTGAAACGGAAGGCAATAAGGAAATTGCAAACGCCTTTGCGACTTTCGCCGAAGAAATTGAGAAGAGCATCGGCGGAAAACTCACCGACGAAGATGGGACTCCGTTGACCGGTGGCCAGGATCCGAAGTACATCGCGGAAAAGGCTCAAACCTTCAACCTATCCCGATTGCTCAACCGACTTGACGCCGGGCTACATGGAGAAGTCAAGAAGGTCTATAAGAACCTATGGCCTGCGGTTGAAGAGTCGCTCGATCAACGCGATCGTCGTCTCAACAGCATGAAACGCGGCGATGAACTCCGAAGCGGCGTGTTGCAAATGGTCAAGGTCTACATCGCGACCAAGCGAGTGATCAGCATCGGCGATAAGATGGCAGGTCGACACGGCAACAAGGGGGTTATTTCCAAGATCCTGCCAGTCGAAGACATGCCATTCTTACCTGATGGTACTCCGCTGCAAATCATGTTGAACCCACTAGGGGTTCCAAGCCGGATGAACGTTGGTCAGATTCTCGAAACTCACTTGGGATGGGCCGGTGCAAACTCGGGCTTCCAAGCGATTACGCCGGTTTTCGACGGGGCAACCGAAGAGGACATCAATGACGCCCTCGAAGGAGCCGGTCTGCCTCGCCACGGCAAGGTACGTTTGTTCGACGGACGAACGGGCGAACAGATGGAACAAGAGACCACGGTTGGATACCTGTACATGCTGAAACTGCACCACTTGGTCGACGACAAGGTGCATGCTCGAAGCACGGGTCCTTACTCGTTGATCACCCAGCAACCGTTGGGTGGCAAGGCCCGGTTCGGTGGACAACGGTTCGGGGAAATGGAAGTGTGGGCTCTTGAAGCATACGGTGCCGCGTACATCCTCCAAGAACTACTCACGGTCAAGAGCGACGACGTCGAAGGACGTACGAAGATTTACGAATCGATGGTTAAGGGAGAGAACACCTTGGAGTCCGGTACTCCTGCTAGCTTCGACGTTTTGACCAACGAAATCCGAGGTCTGGCGTTGAACATGCGACTTGAGAAGCGACGCCTGTAAGTCGCTTGCTTCCTAGCCGTTCCTTAACTTCGCCTGACCCTTTCCATCAACAATACGCCGTACGTTTCTCTTTTTGCGAACCGTACGGTACCAAAACAACGATTCACCCTTTTAGCGACCCTCAGGAGTAACTCGTACATGGCCACTGTTTCCGAAGCCACTTACGATCGAGTAAACGATTACACCTCCGTCAAGATTTCCTTGGCACGCCCTCAAGACATTCGGTCTTGGTCCTTCGGCGAAGTCAAGAAACCAGAAACGATTAACTACCGCACGTACCGACCTGAAAAAGACGGGTTGTTCTGCGAGCGGATTTTTGGACCTGAAAAGGACTGGGAATGTGCTTGCGGTAAATACCGGGGCATGAAGTACAAAGGGATGATCTGCGATCGATGTGGCGTGAAAGTCACCCACTCGCGCGTTCGCCGTAAGCGAATGGGCCACATCGAATTAGCCGCTCCGGTTGCGCATATTTGGTTCTTCAAAGCCATGCCAAGCCGCTTGGGGAATCTCTTGGAGATGAAAACCACAAGCTTGGAAAAGGTGATCTATTTCCAAGATTACGTCGTCATCAATCCAGGGACAACGGACCTGGAAGCTTACCAGTTGCTCACTGAAGAAGAGTACCGCGCGAAACGAGCACAATACGGCGATGCCTTCGAAGCAGACATGGGTGCAGAAGCCGTCCGCAAGTTGCTTCAAAACCTCGACTTGATCAAACTCTCGGAAGAACTCCGAGTGGAGTTGCAAGAAACGAGCAGCAAACAGCGCAAGAAAGAACTGATCAACCGACTGAAGCTTGTCGAATCGATCCGAGACTCTGAGAATCGTCCCGAATGGATGATCCTCGACGTCATCCCCGTCATTCCACCAGACCTCCGTCCGTTGGTTCTTCTCGATAGCGGTAACTTCGCAACCTCCGACCTGAACGATTTATATCGCCGGATTATCAACCGAAACAACCGACTTCGAAAACTGGTCGATCTCAATGCGCCGGAAGTCATCATCCGAAACGAAAAGCGGATGTTACAGCAATCCGTCGACGCGCTGTTCGACAACGGACGTTGCAAGCGACCGGTTCTGGGAAGTTCCAACCGACCGCTGAAGTCCTTGACCGATATGATCAAGGGTAAGCAAGGGCGGTTCCGAGAAAACTTGCTCGGTAAGCGCGTGGACTACTCGGCGCGTTCGGTTATCGTGGTCGGACCTCGTTTGCGTCTTCACCAATGCGGTTTGCCAAAGAAAATCGCTTTGGAACTCTACCAACCATTCATCATCCGCAAACTCAAGGATCTCGGACATGCCGACACCATCAAGTCGGCCAAGAAGATGCTTGAGCGTAAGGACGACGAAGTTTGGGATATTCTCGAACAAGTCATTCGCAACCACCCCGTCTTGCTCAACCGAGCACCGACGTTGCACCGAATGGGTATCCAAGCGTTCGAACCAACACTGGTAGAAGGAAATGCGATCCATTTGCACCCGTTGGTTTGCAAAGGCTTCAACGCTGACTTCGACGGTGACCAAATGGCTGTGCACTTGCCACTCTCCATCGAAGCTCAAGTCGAAGCTCACACGTTGATGATGAGTACGCACAACATCTTCGCGCCGAGCAATGGTAAGCCGATCATGAGTCCTTCACAGGACACGGTGATGGGTTGTAACTACATCACCATCATGCTCCCTGACCAACGCGGTGAAGGGATGATTTTTGCCAACCCAATGGAAGCTGACTATGCGTACAGCGTAGGCAAGATCGCGTTGCACGCGAAGATTAAGGTTCGATTGCCAAAGGGACGCAAACTCAAGACCGATCCGGCTGATGCTCCCGGCGGACAATTAATTGAAACGACGTATGGGCGGATCTTGTTCAACTCCATCCTTTCTGAAGGCATGGACTTCTACAATCAATCCCTAAAGTCCAGCGACCTCGCGTCTGTGATCAGCGACTGCTACCAATTGCTAGGTCGACGTGCAACGATCAAACTGCTCGACGACATGAACCAACTTGGATTCCGTGAATCGACTCACTCCGGCCTCTCCTTCGGTGCCGACGACCTCGTCACCCCCGAATCGAAATCGAAACATATTTCGGAAGCCGATAAGAAGGTGATGACGTTCCAAAAGAACTACCTCAAGGGTGTGATGACGGCGCAAGAGCGATACAACCAAGTTCTTGATGCTTGGACCGCTGCTCGCGAAGCGATCACAAAAGACATGCTCGCGGCGATGGAGACGGATCAACACCGCGGTGCGTGGTACGTTAACCCTGTGTTCTTGATGGCTTCCTCCGGTGCACGGGGGGGTATCGAACAAATTCGGCAGTTAGCAGGCATGCGGGGCTTGATGGCAAAACCAACCGGTGAAATCATCGAAACGCCGATCAAGTCGAACTTCCGTGAAGGCCTCTCGGTGCTCGAGTATTTCAGCTCGACGCACGGTGCTCGTAAGGGTCTGGCGGATACCGCCTTGAAGACTGCTGACTCCGGTTACTTGACTCGTAAACTCGCGGACGTCGCCCAAAACGTGGTCATCACGATGCACGACTGCGGAACAACCAAGGGGATCACCAAGGGCGTCATTTACCGTGGCGAGAAAGTGGAAGTCCGTTTGACGGAGTCCATAGCTGGTCGCGTAAGCCGCCAGAACATCGTGAATTTGATCACCTCCGAGACCATCGTCGAAGAGAACGAAATGATCAGCCGAAACGTCGCTCGAAAGATCGAAGAAATGGGACTGGAGAAAATCCAAGTACGTTCTCCGATGACCTGCGATGCTCCTTTGGGGATCTGCCGTCTGTGCTACGGGATGGACATGAGCACCGGCTCCATGGTCGAAGAAGGTATGGCGGTTGGAATCATCGCAGCACAAAGTATCGGCGAACCCGGTACCCAGTTAACGATGCGTACGTTCCACATCGGTGGTGCGGCAGGTACAACGGTCGAAGAAAGCGATATCAAGTCTAAGAAAGCAGGGATGATCAAGTTCATCAAGATGCGATTCGTTCGCAATGACGATGGCCACGATGTTGTCCTGACTCGAAACTGCGAAATCGCTGTGGTTGATAATCGTGGTCGCGAACTAGAGCGTTACGAAATCCCAGTCGGTGCCCGCCTACTGGTTACCGAAAATCAAGAGTATCCGAAGGGCCAAGTCCTCTGCGAGTGGAACCCTCACAAGATTCCGATTCTCTCGACCGTCGGCGGTAAAGTTAGCTTCGTCGACATCGTCGAAGGTGAAACGCTCAAGATTGAAAAGGATCCAAGTGGCAACATCCGACGCCGAATCATGGACTCCCGCGGAAAGTTCCATCCTCAGATCGTATTGGAAGACGCAGAGGGCAAAGCAGTCGACGTTCACTACCTGCCCGATAAGGCAGTTATCAATGTCGCTGAAGGCAAGAAGGTCAACGCAGGTACCGAACTTGCAGAAATGCCTCGAGAAGCTACCGGCGTTAAAGACATCACCGGGGGTCTCCCACGCGTCACCGAAATCTTCGAAGCACGCAAGCCAAAGGATCCTGCCGTTGTCGCAGAGATCGATGGCTTAGTCGAAATCTCCAAGGATAGAAAACGCGGAAAGCGATCTATCTTGGTCAAGAGCGATAGCGGTGAAGAAGTAGAACACTTAGTTCCACCAGGTAAGCGATTCCTCGTCCACTCCAATGACACCGTCAAGGCGGGTCAGGCGTTGGTCGAAGGTCCGCTGGTACCTCACGACATCCTTCGTGTTAGCGGTGAAGAAGCGGTTCAACAGTACTTGCTCCATGAAATTCAACAGGTTTATCGTTCCCAACGTGTGGAAATCAACGACAAACACGTTGAAATCATCATTGCAAGAATGTTGCGGAAGGTGAAGATCACCAATCCTGGTGACACGACACTGCTCGCAGGTCTCGTCATGGATCGCTATGAATTTAAACGACACAACGATCATATCGCGAAGTGCATGAAGGTTACCGATCCAGGGGATACCCAGTTTGCACTAGGACAAATTGTTGCGAAGGAAGAATTCGACACCGCAAATGCACAGTGCGAAGGACTTGGCGGAAAGGGCGCAAAGGGCAAGAAACCCAAGCCGGCTCACGCAGAAGTCCAGCTCTTGGGTATCACGAAGGCGTCGGTTCAATCCAACAGCTTTATCTCGGCTGCAAGCTTCCAGGAAACCACCAAGGTCTTGACCGAAGCTGCGTTGGCAGGCAAAGTCGACCGCTTGGTCGGCTTGAAGGAAAACGTGATCCTCGGTCACCTGATTCCCGCCGGTACTGGCTTCCGCGTCTTCCAAGACTCCGAAGTTTCCTATCGCAAGGAGGCCTTGGAAGACTTGGTCAATCGTGGTGCATCTGCTGCAGAACAAAGCTATCCACTGCTCAGCGACGCTCCCCGTCCTAGCTTGGACGATCTGATCTCGGGTCAAAAACCCGCGTCGGATACTCCTGCGAACCCAACCACAGATGCACCGTCATTCGACGAGTAAGTGCAAGAGACGAGCAAGCGTAAGGATACACTTCCTAACGGAGCTTGGTAACTTGTGACACGTGCAGATGAATATCAATGGCTAGCCTCGGTCGAAGCGACCGAGGCTTGGTCGTTTCTATGGTCGAATGCGCACTCTCGTGGCAAGAGGCCAGCAAAGCTACCGCCACTATTCTCTCGACTCGATCGAGTACAACAACTGCTGCTAGAGGAGCAAATTGCTTTCGCTTTGGGTGGGGCAAAAAGAAAAGTAATTGCTCCGGAACGCTGGCGGTGGACGCAGAGATTGTTAGAGCAAGCCTCCGACGAATGGACAGCGATGGAAACGGCGAGTGACTTTCCATCGGATGGTCCCGTTTACGATATTTGTTGCGGAGCGGGAGTTGACACCGTTGCACTTAGTCGGCGTATGAACCCAACAGACAACGATTCGTCTGCCCCAGTTACCGCCATCAAATCTATGGACTTGGTACTTCCCGTCGACGCGAGTCCAATCGCTTGTAGTCTTACAGCATTCAATGGCCAAAACCAGGGATTTCGGCTCAGTCCAATAGTGTCCAAATTTGAGGACATCCCATTGAACGACGATGCCTGGCTCCACATGGATCCTGATCGGCGAGCCGATGGCCAAAGGCACGTGCAACTCCATCAAATGCAGCCTTCGTGGGAATCGATCGCCTCAGCCCTACGCCGATGCAGAGGTGCTTCGGTTAAGGTAGCGCCAGGATTTCAAACTACCCAAGGTTTCGAGTGGGGAGACTGCGGCCCACCCGATGCACGACGCTGGCTATCTCGTGACGGCTCAGTACGTCAACAAAGGCTCTACTGGCGTCTTCCTCGTTGGGGAACTGGACTGCGCATCGTTAGCGTTCAGCGAAATGATGGGCTATGGATTCACGAGCAGTTTTCAGAACAAGAAATATCCAACAGAGAGGATTACAGCTCGATAAACCCCGGCGAGTGGCTAGCTAGATCAAAGGATCAAGCATCGATGCAAATCATCGACGAAGATTTCGCAAATCTGCAGCTAGGAAGCTATATCGCCGATCAGGATCCAGTGCTAAGGGCTGCGCATTGCAGTTCTGCGCTTGCTAGAAGAGTCGGAGCAAGGATTCTCGGAAATGAGTTCGGGTATTTTCATGCCAATTCAATTCTCGAGCACCCGATGTTGCGTTGGTTCCAGGTCGACGAGATCCTACCACTCGATCGAAAGAAGCTAAAAGCCTACACTCGCTCCGTATCTACTAAACGTTGGGAGTTAAAAAGTCGCAACATCGATATCGATTTAGTGAAACTTCAAAAGGAACTAATCACCAACGAATCATCAAGCGAAGTACGTTGGCTTCTACTGACAAAAATAGGCAACAAACATGTTGCCGTCGCCGCGGAGGAAGTTAAAGGATGACATGGGAAGGATTTCGAAGGTTGCCGATTAGACATGTCCCAAGCTTGCCGAACGGTCGATTCATCGCTGGCACCGACACCGACGTTGGGAAAACATTTTATGTTTCGCATTTGCTTAGAACGATGCGAAATGCTGGCGTGCGAGTCGGGGGCTATAAACCGGTGGCAAGCGGATTCCCAAGAGAAGATGCTCGCAGTGATGCGGCGAGGATGAATCAAGCGTTAGGACATGCCTTCCCCTTGAATCTTATCAATCCTCAATGCTTCTTGCCCCCGTTTGCTCCGCCCATCGCTACTGAAATTTCTGGAGACCGTATCGATGAATCCCTGCTAGTGGACGGGGCGTTTGACTGGTACCCTCACTGTGATTGGCTATTGGTTGAAGGTGCAGGCGGACTACTTTCTCCTATCACTTGGAAGATGACCAACGCAGATCTGGCTACGCAGATGAATTACCCTCTGATCATCGTCGCAGCAAACCGCTTGGGCTGTGTTCACCAAGTCCTTTCCACCGTTCACTGCGCACTTCATTTCAACCTTCAGATCGACCGTATTATTCTGAACTGCGTAGACAACAAGATGACTCAAAAAGACGCGGAGAACAATCTCCGACTTTTGATACCATTTCTTCAGCGGATTGATGAAGACATTCTGGTCGAATCGTTATCCTACGAATCCGACCTTGTGAATTGATTTGGCTGATCCACCGCCATGACAGAGGTTGGAGAGTTTGCAGATCCCCAACTAGCGATCTATCTTCAAAGCGTTTTCCTCTTCTTCGTCATCATCGTCTTCGTAAGCCCCAACAGCCCATTCAGGATACGCTGCCGTAGCACCTCGCATAGCATGCCATAGCACGCGATTCAACTGGTCCTCCGGGGCTCTATCGATCTCGTCAAAATTCATCGCGTCAGACCACTGTGCATGCAGTTTTAGAAGTGGATCCTTCAGCGCAACCGAACCGGGATTCATCTGATCAAGCGGGACTTCGACTGGCACAGCATCGAAAGGTCGCAAGTCGGCCGTATCCGTGAAACAATCGAACATCGGTGTAGCACTTGCATCAAACTGATTCATCGGTGGCAATCCAAGAATTTGCTCCATCGTACGAAGCAGACTCGTCGTGTTGTATTGCGTACTAACCAATGCCCCCCGCTTTGCGTAGGGACTTACGACAAAGGCTGTGGTTCGATAACCGCTGACGTGGTCCCAACCAGCTTGCGGGTCATCTTCGATGACAAACACCGCCATCTTGGACCAAAACTTCGAATGGCTTAAACCTTCAATGATCCGGCCAGTTGCTAAGTCTCCGTCTGCAACACATGCAGCCGGTGTTGGGCAGTTCTTTGCTGTACCGCTCGTGTGATCATTGGGCAAACAAACGATGGTGAGCTGCGGATATTGTCCCTTGGCTTCGAATTCGGCAAGTTCCTTGAGAATGAAATCTGCACGATACTGATCGGGTACTGACATATTCCAGCCAACGTATTGCGTAGGCGAAAAGTCTCGAATACTCTCAATTCCTGGAGTCGATTCGAAGATAACCAAATCCTCTGTTCCCTTCCATGTCTTATAACAACTCAGGAAATCGACCGCCCCTTTGCGACTTGGATCCTTCCATCGCACTTTTGGCATCATGAATTCGCCATAGTTGCGAATCGATTTTCCATGCTTGACCGCATTATCCCAAATGAATCCCGCAGGAGAATAGGCAAGTGCATCGATATCGCTCTCCTCCATTCCATCGGGATAGCTTCTGGGAAAACCTGCAAAACTCTTCTCCAAATAATCCGTTGCAAAAGCTGTGGTGCTCCACTGATGTCCATCGGCGCTCAAGATCCCACAACAATAGGTGTTGTCGAGCAACACGAATTCATCCACTAACTTATGCTGATTCGGGGTGATCTCTTTGCCAAAAATACAAAGGTCTGGGTTCGCTTTTCCTCGGCCGACATCGCCGAATACTTGATCAAAGGTGCGGTTTTCCTTGATGACGTAGACTACGTGCTCGATGAGGCTAGGCTCACCGATGCGTTGCGGAATCGCGCGTGGTGGCTGGTCGCTTCGAGGCGGAAGCTTCGCTTGAATCATCGCGTCCGTCCGGATGTTTCGGGCAACCCTTTCCGACAATGCGGGCAGTGCATCTTCTTCAGGAATAGGGAAGATCGAAAGGCTTCCGTTGTACTGATGGGAGTTAAAGCCCTCTCCGTTCCCTTGCTTCCTGGGTTCTGTGGGCAACCCCTTAATGTTCGCCACAGCTAACGATCGACGCGTTGCATCATAAGCGAGGGCTCCTGGAAACCACCCAACCGGGATCAAACCCCGCAGTTTGCTTTCACCTTTTTCCTCGGGTTCAAATTCGATTACGGCAATCGCATTGTTCGTTCCATTGGCAACAAACAACTCTTCCCCATCTTCACCAAAAGTAAGGGCGTTCGGACTCGAACCAAACAACTCGGAAGGATTGGTCTTCGTCCAAATCTTTTCGATTTCTCTTCGCGATTCCAAATCAAGGACACTCAATGTGTCACTACCTGCATTTGCACAAACAACGAACTTCTTGTTAGGTGAAACGCAAAGCCCCGAAGGATGTAGGCCGACTAACACTTCATCAATACGGTTCTCCTGGAGATCCACAAAGGTGATACTGCCCTCATTGGCAATAAACCGCTGAGCGTCGACTCGCACCGTTGTTCCCTTGCCTGCCGGACCAACCAAATCATCAGGCCCGGGGCGACGCCCTCCCCAATTACTCACAATTGCTGTATTGCCTACGACACGAACGTCATACGGCGCTACACCTACATCCCAAGTTCTTGTGGTAAGCCCTGTATCCAATTGGACTTCGATCAATCGGTTCGAAAGATTCCCACAGACATACAACTTCTTTCCATCGTCACTGAGCGCCAAGCCACTTGGAATCTCCTGTTTACGCTTTGGTGCATTCGCATCCGGCAGCGCGATCGCATAAGATGGCGTTACCTTATTGGTCTCGTCCACCGAGAAAACCTTTACGGAACCTTGGACATTACTCAAATAGATCTGTCTTCCATCCGGGGAAAAAAGCAATCCTGTGAAGCTGGCAATAGCCTTGGTGTCCGGTTGTAGGTTGTTTGCTGCAGGAAGCGACGGCGCTGACC
>JBEICB010000137.1:0-12248 GCA_040373655.1 Pirellula sp.
ATGGGCTGTTCATTGAAAAATCGTTCATCATCGCTGTCACCGATAGCAATGAAGCTCCAAGCGACCTTTCACTCTCGGCTAACAGCATCCCCGAAAATGCCGGTAGCAATGCCATCGTGAGAACCCTGAGTACGACCGATCCCGATGCTGGTGATACCTTTACCTACACATTAGTCGCCGGCACAGGAGATACTGATAACACAGCTTTCAATATCGACGGCAATTCTCTGCGTGCTAACAACAGTTTTGACTTCGAAGCCAAATCCAACTACGCCATACGCATTCGCTCCACCGACGCCGGAGGTTTGTTCATCGAGAAGGAATTTATTATTCAAATCCAAGATCTTGCAGAAAATGTTCTCGTTCAAGGAACTTCCGGAAACGATGCGTTTATTGCCACTTACACGGGAGATGGGACAACGCACAGTTGGAACGTCACGCGTGGTGGCATCGCTGTCTTCAACGGTCCAATTCCGCTTGGAAATACTCTTCTGATCGATGGACTTGCAGGAACTGACTCTCTACAAATCAAAGGCCTAGCGACCAACGATCTCTTTGTTCTTGAATCCAATCGAGTCACACTCAATGGGTCGTTCGTTCAATTTCCCGGAGTTGAAACTCTTCGTGCAACCGGTGAACTCGGCAACGATACTCTCCGAGTTACGGAAATGCTCACCGCTGGGACGAGCTTTTCTTTTGACGGTGGTACCGGAACGGATTGGGTGGAATCAAATACCAGTGGCAATACCTGGAATATCACCGGCATCGGAATCGGAAATCTAGATGGAACTTTACCATTTACGACAGTAGAGTCACTTCGAGGCAGTTCGGGTGATGACCAGTTTCTGTTTGGAGTGAATGGACGAGTTACTGGTCAAGTTCTCGGTGGACAAGGGAACGACACCTTAAACCTGTCTGCGAAAACTGCCGCCCACACGATCAATTTGCAGACGAATACCGCGACATCTACCGGTGGCATCGGTGGTATCGAAAACTTCATCGGTGGTAATAATGCTTCGGTTACCGATGTCTTCATCGGTGCAAATTCCGCAACCCTCTGGACGATCAATGCTACCAACGCAGGGCAGCTTTCCTCGTCACAAACCGGTACGATAAACTTCCGGAATTTCGAAAGCCTGACCGGTGGAACGGCTTCCGACAATTTCACCTTCACTGAATCAGGTAGTCTGTCCCGCGCCATCATAGGTGGAACCGCTACTGGAGTGTTCGACGTCATCGACTTATCCGCCAAATCTTCTCCTTTAGATATACAACTAAACACCACCAGCGGCGTGTTGAGTGCCATCGGTAGCTATAGCGGTATTGAACAAGTAAATGGCAATGGGGTTGCAGGCACCAAGATCCAAAGAACCAACAACGTCGCGACAACTTGGGCTATAAACGCAAGCGGACAAATTGCTGTCAGTGGTGTAACCTACAATTCGATAGGAACTATTGTCGGTGGTCCGGGCGTTGACTCGCTAACTGGCCCGAATATCAGCAGCGGAACCAACACATGGACGCTCGCCAGTGCCGACGCCGGAACCTTAGCGATGCCAGGATCGATTCTTACTTTTTCAAGCATCAACAACATCACTGGCGGTACAGGAGCCGATTCATTTGAGGTTCTGCCAAGTGCATCTCTCTCCGGAAACTTGAACGCCGGAACAGGGACCGGACTGAACAGTATTTCTTACGCCCAATGGACTGCTGCGGTGACAGTCAACCTCGCACTTACAACTGCTGGTAACGCTACCGCGATCGCTGGTAACCTAAGTAATATCCAGATGCTCGTCGGTGGTTCAGGAAACGACACCCTCACTGGCCAAACGGCACGAAGCACAATACTCGTCGGGTTAAATGGAGCGGATTCATTGACGGGAGGTAGCCAACGAGACATTCTAATCGGTGGATTGGGAGCCGATATAATCCTTGGGGCCGCTGGAGATGACATCCTTGTTTCTGGTTCTACTCAATACGATGCCGATCGCTCAGCCCTCTTCAGTATCTATTCCGAGTGGATATCCACTCGGACGTTTGCCCAACGAACTGCAAATATTTGGGGGAACGGTACAGGAACAAGAAGCAACGGAACGAATTTCTTCAATAGCAATGCAACCGACGGGATCACCGACACCGTATTCGCAGACGAAGACATCGATACGCTAACTGGTGGATTAAACCAAGACTGGTTCTTCGCTAGCTTGGCGGACACCGTCGATCTCAGTACCGCAACTCCTCCAGACCGATTGGATCGTTAAGCAATCGAATGAAACCCGCGAGCCTACGGCTCGAGAGAGTTGAGCGAGCCTACGGCTCGAGAGAGTTGAATCGAGAGAGTGGAAAGTAGAAAGTGGCGGGCCAAATGCTCTGCGGTCTTCTTTGCGCCCTGGCGTCTTTGCGTAAGACATTGGCGCATTGGTATCTGTTCATGCCCGTAATCGCATCATGATTTGTGTTGGCATTCCTGTTCTTGATGTTTCGGCCCTCCGGGCCTTTAGCACCTTCTTTTATCAGGTCACCGGGGCCTACGACCCCGGCAGAGGTTGTGCCGGCCTTCCAGGCCTTAGGATCTGCGGTCTTCTTTGCGTCTTGGCTTCTTTGCGTGAGACATTGGTGTTGAATACGGAACGCCTCCGGCTGACCGTTAAACTAAATCGGGGCTCGATTTGCATCGGCGAACTACTTCCCTTGCGTCCCCTCTTTCCCTTGCTTGCCCAACGCGCGGTAGTACGCGCGAATCGCTTCCGAGAACTCTGGGTCCAGAAACTCACGCTTGCCTTCAATGACTTGCTCCGCTCGCTGCTCTCGCAATCGTCCCCACTCAACCCCCTTATCAAGCATTACATTCGGCAAAACAGAATTACCCACAGGTTGGTTCTCTGTCCGACCTGTATCATCTGGTTCGCCACTGCTAGGTTGCCCCTCTCGCTTCTTGGCGTTCTGATTGCGCTGTTTTGCTGCCGCACGATTCGCTAAGCGTTGACTTTGTAATTGCGATGTCACTTGATTCACCGCATCTGCTAACGAACGCTCGACGGCTTCGCGCTGTGCCTGTGTCTGTGAATTTCCTTGCTGGGCATTGCTCTTGCCATCCGATTGTTGCCCAGCAGAATTCTCCTGACCAGCTTCCTGGCCACTTGGGGTCTGCGATTTTCCTTCCGCATTGGCCGCTTGCTGCTCATTCGGATCCCCCGAAGGCGATGGCGACTCGGAAGCAGGCATTTCGTTTGCACCAGGTTGCTCACCGGCAAGGTATTGATCCAACGAATCCAGCATACGCGCTAATTGCTGCCCAGATGGCTGCTGCCCAGATGGCTGCTGCCCAAACGGCTGCTGACCAGATGGCTACTGACCAGACGGTTGCTGTCCAGACGGTTGCTGTCCAGACGGTTGCTGTCCTGATGGTTGCTGACCAGATGGTTGCTGACCAGATGGTTGCTGACCTGATGGTTGCTGTCCTGATGGTTGCTGACCCGGTGGTTGCTGACCCGGTGGTTGCTGACCCGATGGCTGCTGAGTGTTTTGTTCTGGACGTCCTGCGATCTGCCCAAGCTCAGCGGCTTGCTTCATCAAGCTCTCTTTGGCTTGCTGAAGAGCTTGCAACGATCCCTCCGCATTCGGGGCGGATTGTGGTTGTGGATTTCCATTGCCTCTGGCTTGTTGCAACTGATCCTGTTGCTGTTGCTTAGCCTGCTTTGTCGCTTGTTCCAATTGGTTCGAAGCGTTTTCAACAGCACCTTTGGACTGCTCGCTTACTTGTTTCGCTTGCTGCTGAAGCTGCTTACTGCCTTCTTGATTGTTCAGTCTCTCTTCGTGTCGTGCGCTTCGGGAAAGTTGTTCAGTGACTTGATCAACGGTGTTTTCAACGCTATCTTGCGTTGGTTCCGATTGAGCTAGCGCATCTGCAGTTGGGGCACGCTGTGACGGTTGATTTGCTTGATTCTGAACACTCTGCATCTGATTGCGCAGTTGATCCAGTTGTTCTTTGGCAGCGTTCACTTGCTCGCGTGCTAACGCGGCCATTGGATTCGGTGCATCCAAATTAGCCCGTTGTGCTTGCTCCGTTCGCTGCTCCTGTTGTTTTGCATTTTCGGCAAGGTTCTTTGTACTCTCCGCCAGTTTATTTGCCGAATTGACTCGTTGCTGTGCTTGAAGCACTTCTCGGGTCTTCTGGTCAACCTGTGCTTGTAACCCCGCGTCCTCAGGTTTCTTTTGAAGCGATTCCATCACTTTACCACGTTCACTCGCACGTTGCTGTAGCTCGCGATTTCGATTTTCGCTCTCCTTCGCAGCTTGCTGCGCCTGCTGCTCGCGTCTTCTAGCAAGATCTTTTGTTTGTCGAACCAAATTGTCTCGCATCAACGACTGCGCAGACTGCGCCTCTGTTAGCTGTGCTTGTCGTTGTTTGTCTTCTTTAAAATTGTTTTGATCGACCAATTGATTGAGTCTCGGCTGCAACTCGTCGATTTGTTGCTGGGCTTTTTGAATGCTTTGTATCAACTGCTCTGACTTATCTTTCAAAGCCTGCTGTGTTTCGCTGCTATTGGCTCCTTTGGCTTGTCTAGCAGCATTCTGGAGCGAATCCGAAATCGCAGAAATATTCTTGCGCAACTCAGGTTGATTGATTCGATTTACTGGTGTGAGCGCCTTGTTCAGAAGATTATTGGCAAGCTGCTCCGCATTCTCCGCGATGTTGTTGATTTGCAGTGCTTGCAAGGCTTTCGCGTCGCTTGCCTGTTGATCAGAGTTCTCCAACTGCTGCGAGAGGGCCTCCTCCTTCTTTGCTGCATTTTGAAGTTGTGACGACGCGTCTCGAGCGTTCTCTTGGGAAATCTCCGAGAGCTCTTTCTGCATCGGTTTGTTCTTTCGCAACTCTGCCTCAAGCAGCTTCAAAAGCTCTTCCGGAGAGTTCTGAGCCAACGCATTGAGTTGATCCGCCTGTTGATACTTCTCCAACATCTCTTTTGCCTGTGCAAACGCTTCTTGTGTCGATTCGCTGTTTGGATCTTGCTTGGAAGCTTGCTCTGCTGAAGGTTTGGTTGGACTGCTAGGATCGCGATTCGACTCATTGGGTTGCAATCGATTTCGCGAGTTTTCTGCATTCGCCAAATTGCTTGGCTCGGGATTCGCAAGCGATTGCTCCACAAGTTCAAAATGTTCGGCTATCGTCTGTAAGACCTCCTCGGTCTTCGATTGTTTTTCAATGGCTTGCTCCGCTGCGTTTTGAATTTCTTCTGCATCCTGCGACTGCTGCTTCGCTTGCAGAAACTCCTGATTCGCCTGGGTCATCGGCTCTTGAGCTTGGTCAATCATATCCAACGCTCGGTCGCTATCTTTCGCCGCCTGCAATTGAGCATTGTTTAGCAGATCCTGGCGTGTAGCCATTTCGACCAATGCATCCTGTAACTCTTCAATGCTCCGCTCGACCTCTTCTTGCTGTTGTCGAATCTCTTGCGGTGTGGATTCACTGTTTTTGGTGTTCTCCTTGAGCTCTTGGGTTTTCGCAGCAGCTTGCTTCGCAAGCTCCGAAATACTCGGTGCGAACTTTTCCAGTAACTTCCGAGCATCCTCAATCGTAGGCTGCACTTCTTTGAGCAAGTCGTCATATTCACGCAGAAACGCGTCTAGATCCGCAGATGCATTCAGTAGCGTTTGATTATTCGCTGAGCGACGATGCTCCAGTTTTTGTCGTATGGCATTCGAAGTCTGATTCCAACGCATTGCATTGAACTTGTCCGTTGAAGGATTTGGGTAGCCAGCTTCTCTCATCCAGTTGTAGATCAGCTCGATCCGATTAGGAATACTTTCCCACTGCCGTAGATGACTTAACTGCCCTTCTGCCGAACTCCATTCGTAGCGTTCTTGACGTTGCAGTGCATCGAGAATCAGCCGAGCATCTTGTAATTCGTGAGAAGCCTCCAGCACCCGGTAAGCCTTCGCAATCGCCAACAGATCCTCCCTGCTTTGCTTCCATTCCGGCGAACCGGCAGGCATGGCAATCCAATTCTCCATGACTTGAGTCCAAGCCCGACTGGCTAAGCCCATATCGCTCGGAAACAAAGTATCAAGCGGCTTGCGACGTTGATGTACATCACGACGATCTAACATTTGATTCGTCGCTGGCAGCGCAGCTTTGGTCAGTTCGTCCAATGTGGCAGATCGCAATCGCCCCAAAACTTCGCTATCCAAACTTGTATCGGTGTTCCAATCATTCGTGCGGCTAAACAACTCCACGCCACGAACCATTGCGTTACCAACCCCATGCCCCCGTTGCATCAGTTCCTTGCGGGTCTCCTGAATACTCCATAACAAACCACCTTCGAGATTAAAGGCCCAGTGTTGCCCTTGGAGTTCATTTGCACAGCGTTCAATACGCCTGAGCAACACTTCATGAGCCTGCGAGGATCCCTCGGCCTGTGCTAGATCCTTGATCTCTTGGCGAGTCTGATCCAAAAACCGGATGAATTGTTTGGATTGATCTCTCAATTGCTGTGTTAAATGAGGATCCATTTGAGCCATCAATTGCATCACACCATCGATGTACTGATCGGCGATCGTCTGAGATCGGGCCAATGCAGGGAAATCAAGTTCGTTTCCCTTAAGGCTCTGCGCTCGCTGATGATCGCGCAGCACCATCAGGTCTTTTGTCATAGCAGTTAACGTCTCATGTCCCAAAAACTGACGATAGATATCGCTCAATCGTTGCGAATACCCCTCCGCGTCGTCCAAAGACGCCACTGCACGGTCAACTTGCTGCTGAAGCATTTGAGCGAGTTTATCGGGGATCCCATCAGGCTGACCGCTGAGCTTCATCGGCGCCCAAGCGGTCGCGCTTGCCCCCAATGCAATCGACGTTGCATGTTCCTTCTCTAACTTCGAAACCGCACGTACCACGAACTCCGTCTCCGTCTGATCGAGTGGGCGAGACAAATTCGGAATGATCTGACCTGCAAGTCCTCGAATCTTTTTTGCAAGCTCAGTCCATTCTTGTGTGAACTGCTTGACCTCGCTCTCAATCGAATCTCGAACCGCAGGATCAAGCTTGGAGTCCTTTAACTGCAAAAGTTTCGGCCTTAAAACTGCACGCTGAGTACGGATCAAATCCGTTAGTTTCTGAAGATCTGGTCCGAGAACAGCGCGATAGTACAACGATTGATGGCGATTGCGGTCAAAGTCCTCCGAAGCCAAGCTCAACTGTATAGGCAGTGAGTAGCTCAAGTGATCTGCAGTGTCACGAGCGGCTAAACGAACTGAGACCACATCGCCACTTGTTAGAGAACGAGTCAACAAATCCCAAGTCCACTCTGCACTTCCTCGCGTAGGCTCTTTCACTCCGTCCAAACCAACCCAGTTCACTAACGCGCTCGTCGCGGGAGCGAACTTGGGGGAATCCAACTCTAGAGGAATCGATAGGTCAATCGCCTCCCAAGGCTTCCGATTTACAGAAATCTCCTGCCGAATGGTAGTACCCGGTAAATCATCGGATACTGCACCCGCCAATTGGATGAACTCTTGAGGAGATACAATCCAACTTTGATTCGCCAAGGGAGGCGATTTCCACAGTGTCTTTTCTCCGACGACCCAAGCGACATTCGGTGCGTGATCTTCCACACTGTCGATTTCAAAGAATGGGCTAAACGTGTTCTCGATAGGAAGTTCTGCACCGGGAACATCAGCGGTGAGTTTGACTTGTGCTTTGAGATCACGATCGATCGGTAAGCGTAACTTCCAACGATTGGACTGTGAATCCTTTTGAAATTCGACGGAACGCTTCTCACCGCTGTCCAATTCCTCAAGTGCCAACCTTGCGGTTCGTAACGGCATGGAAGGTTCGATTGCCAGCTCCAGCGTAGCTCCTTGTAACGCTCTGACGTCCCCACGTTCACTCGTTGATTGCGAAGGTGCAACCTGGGCGTAATCCGGGAATTCAATCCGATGATGAAACGCCAGCACACGGGGCCTTGGAGTCGTATTTAATACTCGGTAGGGTGAGACTGCATCTCCAGAGACAAAACGGTATTCGATACTTTCCGATTGAACACTGGCGATCGTTGCGAATGTAAGTGGTTCGCGTTGAATCAAACTCATCTCTACGCGGTCAGGAGATGCGAAGCGATTACTTTTCTTTGGCCGTATTTCAAGATAAGCGGATTCAGTCGGCTCCCCTAGAATTTCAACTTCGAAGGAAACACTTTGGTTCTCAGGTACAGTGACCCCATCGCGGCTAGGGGCCAAGATGTGAATATTCGATTTCGATGGACGCTGAATATCAAGAAATGGCAATAACGCACGTCCAAGTCGTTGAGGCATCTGCAATCCTGGAACAGCGCAGAGGCCTAGCAGTAGCGTGAGCGCTCCGAAAGCAGCAAGCAACGGTCGGCGGATCAAACTCCAAGGCAAAATCGACTTGGGGGGTAGTACCTCAAGCTCTCCAGCGACACCTCGCTGGATGGCAACCAAGAACTCCGAGCTAAAGTGCCTTTGGTCCACCGGTGTCTGCTCTAGTTCCACCGCAGAAAGCAAACTCTCATTGAATCGTGGCGTTGCAGACTCGACTTGTTGTGCAAGCTCGACCGGCGACAAGCTCTTCCATAGTCGGTAGAGTCCAAACCAAGCACCTAAAGCGAAACTCGCAAGATACATCCCAAGACTCAAGACCCAACGGGTGGGGTCATCGATCCATCGCAATGCATCCAACGCGACCAAGATCGAGGCGCAAGCGATAACCGCTAAGAGCACAAAAGCAATCCCCTGAAAAATCAGCAGCATGGATTGTCTTGCACCAAAACGGCGAAGCCATCGTTGAATCCCACCTTGATGCGATGACGATGGGCCTAACGTTGGGTTCGCTGAATCGAAAGAAGCTGTAGTGGAACTCATTAGACAAACCCCGCACGTTTTCTAAGAAACCATTCGATTGCAAGTAAAGCCATTACAGCAAAAAACCATGGGTAGCTTTGCCATAGAAGCGTTCGCGACTGTTCAATTTTGCCCGTCTGCAAGGACTGTATTGCATCATTGATGCGGTCGGCTTGCGATTCATCGTAGTATTTCCCGTCCGTAGCCAAGGCAAGTTGTTCAAGTAGCCCGCGATTCGAGGCCAATACTTGCATCTCAATATCTTGGGAAGGACGCACAATGAATTCCGTACTAAGGTCCAACGCCTCATTGGGCAAGCCCTGTACTTCTAGATGAACCTGATAGCGGCCTGGTGCAAGTCCCGATACAAGATTCGAAACGACACCTGTCCCCTCCCCTTCAAGGCTAAGGGGTAAGGATTCAACAAGAACCCCGTTCTGTTCGATTACGGCGAATGCTTTTGGAGACTCCAACGGTTTTTGTTCCGCGTCTCTCAAACGAGCCCGAATCAAGATCTCTTGATCAGCCCCGTACGAACGATCTCCGGAGTCCAACGCAACATAATCATTCTCGACCGCGTATGGAGCCTGCATCGTCCACTGTGCAAGTTGATTCCAGAATCTTTGATGGTACAGATCAGCAACGTTGTAACGCCATCTCCAAGACTCATCGTGGCCGACGTAAACCACGCGCCCCTGCCCTGTCCTTCTAGATACAACAATCGGATAGAGCTTGTCCTCTAGTTTCCCACTGACCATGACTTCTGCACCGGCAGAAGGTGTCACGCGTCGCGCTAATCGCGGTGCTGGAAAAGATTCCCATAACTGGCGATTGCTTGCTGGGTCTTGTTCGAAAGCAAACGCACGCTGCTCGATACCTGCATCCTCCAGCGAGATTGAGGCAACAGAAATCGGTGCGGTCTCCTCGGAATATTCAACCGGCATCCAATCCACATCATCTTTCTTCATCGCTTCGTTCGGTGGGTCTCGGGCAGAATCAATCAAGATCAATCCGCCGCCAAGATCCGACACGTAGTCCGATAACCAGCGCAACTGAGACTCATTCCAAGTCATAAAACTATCAACCGTCACTACAATCAAATCAAGTCCGACCAACTGATCGCGAGATTGCGGGAATGGTTGCTTGGCAAACTCTTCCGGCCCAAGTATGGCTTGCAAATCCCAAGCGACATCACGCTGGAACGCATTTTTGATATACCTTAGTTCCCAACGGCCCCGAGGATCCAAGACCAACACGCGGTTCTTTCGCAAGACGCCCCAGAGAGATGTCTCTAATTCGTCGTTCTCCA
Source organism: Pirellula sp. (assembly GCA_040373655.1). Lineage (GTDB taxonomy): Bacteria > Planctomycetota > Planctomycetia > Pirellulales > Pirellulaceae > JBKCUI01. Next base: position 10,172 of record JBEICB010000137.1, read on the forward strand.
GAGAAGCATCCGCGCGTTGTCGCTTAGCGACGAACTTCAGATCGATAGCAACCGCTTTCGCGCGAGACTGCAGAGTTCGATTCGCCAGTAGCTTCTCACCAGGTACTCGATACTCAATCGTTCGCTGCGAAGCGCCATCGGACTCCAGATCGCGACTCCACACGACCTGCCCCTCATGCTGAATTTCAACACGATATGTTTCCCCGGCGGGTAGCTGTTGTTTCAGCGTAACAGTCCCTTGAAATGCATCGGTCTCAAACAAGGTCTTACTATGATCGACCGCAAGTACTCCAAGATCTTCCGGTTCGGATTCCCTGCCATATCCGATCGCAAATACCGGAATCCCAGATTGCTTAAATCGCTCCGCAACCGCTGCCGGTGCTTCTCCCGCATTACTCTGGCCATCTGAAAGGACTACGACAGCGGCATACGGCTTTACCGAACGAGCGTCAGTTGCAGATAACCTGCTCTCTTGAGTCCCGGACCCACCATTGGTGTTGTTACTATCCGTAGTGCCAACGGCACTTCGCAACATTCCTGACAGAGCGTCTCCGATTGCGGTCTCAGCCCCGTCGGCAAATTCCGGTCCGACCGATTTGGTTACTTTCTCTCGCCCTTGTAGCATCGAGTCCCAAAGAGTCGAAGGATCACTCGCCGTCGAAGTTGCATCGGTACGTCCGTGATCGAATGCGAACAACCGTAGATGAAATCGTTTACGTTGTTGATCAAGCCAACCGAGTTCTTGTTCAGAACGGCTCTCCAACCACTGTTTTGCACGCGCTACACGTGACAGCGCGTCGGTCGTCTCCGACTCTTTCAATTCCATGCTCGCCGAAGTGTCAAGCAGCACTGCGATACGACTGAGTTCACCCGATACCCATTCGCGTACCCAAGCAGGACCGCACAACATTCCGAGGATCAAGCCAAACGCCAAAGCTCGCAAGGTAGGCAAAAGCCACCGATACGGGTTTCGAGCATATTGAGATTCCCGATAGTAGTACCACCAAACACCAGCCATTCCGACCAACATCAGTGGTAGCACCAAAGCCACTGGAATCAAACCTTGAAACTGCAGTGCGTTCACGCGACACCTCGCGAAGACTGACGAGGATTGAGTTTCTGCTGCAGAACCATTTCCGCAAGAAATAACACAAGTAAACCGAGCCAGAACCAAGTCCAAATCTCTTTACCCGCAGCATTGGAATTTTCTTGCGAGATCCACTTCGCGGCATCCTGATAAAGCTTGGTTTGTGCACCACCAGCAAATTGTTCCAACTCCTCCGTTGAGAGCAGAGGCCTCGAGAGTTCAACCCTGCGATCTTTGGTTGGAATCGCTACCCCCTTGGCCCATCGTCGATCCCCTAACGCAGCATTTGCTAACCCCTCTAATCGACTGACTCCTAAGTCAATGGTTCCGGAGTCCTCACCTAATTTGGAATCGGTGGGATCTGATCGCAAAGAAACCTCGCGCGTCATGGCATCGGGCAACTGCACTGAAACAATAGACAGCGATTGCCCAGCCTCCGGAGATGCTTGTGCATTCACCGCATTCCTGTCGGTTCCTTCCGCAAACACCTTGCGCTGTTCGATCCAAGGTTCACCAGGAGCGATCTCACTCCATCCTGGCGGCCAATAAATGGACGTGCTCGCGATCTTCTGAATCAAGGGGAGATATACGGGGAGTGCGGGTAAGTTACTATCATCATCGTCGCCGCTTGCCATCATCCAATACACGCGTCCCTGCCCGATCGTTGCGCGAGCGAGGTAAGGGAGGTTATCGCTAAATTTTGCCACAACGGTTACTGGAGACTCTTCGATCTCTAGTTCATTACGAGCGGAAAAACGGGCTGAACGCAACGCATCGAGCGATGCCCTTGAGAGTTCGAATGGTGAATCCGAGGTGAGATTCACCTCCCCCTCCCAGAGCGTCCGAGGGGAAATCTTCCCAAGCCGGATTCCTCCTTGTGCAACCCCTTCCCAAGTATTGACTTTATCAGCTTGAACTTTATCCCCAAGGCACAAGAGCAACCCACCCCCTTGCTCAACAAATGATCGCAACCACTTTCGTTCGTCGGGA
>JBEICB010000374.1:0-2930 GCA_040373655.1 Pirellula sp.
ATGCCGTTGGGGAAAAAATGGGCGCGGAAGATGGGGGCAGGTCAGATCGGAAAAGTCACGGTAAGTTTCTAAGGTCCGCCATTCACTTGCTATTTCCAAAGTGGAGCTTTGGATTGAGAATAAAGAAAAGCGGGGCGAGGGCTCTGCAGAGGTGCAACCCGAGCGTCGTGAAGCCCGAAGTCGGAATGCGGAGCGGCTCTCCACAAGGGTCTGCTCCCCTCCATTCCGACTTTGGCCCTATGCGATAAACCTTCGCCGCACGATGCGGCGAAATCCGCGTGTAAGATGCCCTCACATTGAGTTAAACCTAAGTTAACGGATTCCACTTGCCGGTGAACGAAGACACTACGAATTAACGCAAGGTAAGCATCTATGTCGTCCAAAGATTTAAGCAGCGAAAACTTCGAGTCGCATTTGCTTCAGGCAATTAGCACAGACCTACAGGCTATTGGCCTTTCACTATCGAGCGAAGCGGATTTGGATTTGGCATCAAAGGCCTTCGAATGCTTTTTTGCTACATGCGCTTTTCCAGCCACAACTAGACTTGCGGAGCATCTGCAGAAGGATCTGATACGCCGTGCTAAGGAGAATTTTGAAAGTATCCCGCACAGTGGCTCCGTTTTGGAAGACTATGGGCAAGCAAACTATTGGGAGGAATACAAGCTTCAAGTGCAAAGGTCGCTCGATAGCCTCTTCACCGAAACTTATCGAGAGACGATGCGAGCTTGTTGTGATTCAGTATCAGAAGACCTGACTAAGTGGGAAAACTTGATCCTGAGGATTGTAGTATTTGGTCCAAATGAAGCTACCGCTGAAGAACCGTTAACACCTTCGGATCTTATGTATGACGGGCTGGAAGCTCTTGCTGGCTTTGAGCCGTTGCTGAACGATCCGGACAATGACGATGAAGAGGACGAGCCCGAAGAGAAAGTGGATGAGAATGGTGATCCGCTTTTCAGCGACACAATCAATGATCAGCCGTTGTTCGAGGAGATTCGAAGATTTGTTCAACGCTTAGTTTCCAAGAAACTAGAACCATCTACTCTATGTCAAGTTGCCATCACGTTGAATTATCTGGATCGCATGCCCAGAAAAACCCCAAGTGGCTGTCAATTGACCATCTGCTACCGCTGCAACGGGGAAATGAGCTATGTATCAATAGACGGTGAAGAAGATCGCTTCGCCTTAAGCAAGGGCGCGACCGTCAATTATGAAATGGGTGCCGACCATAATGGCGAGGATGTTTTTGTTAGAGATTCGAGTGGAACATGCTTGGGCGACATGTACGATATCCAAGAATGGATTGATTACTCGCAAGAGTTGATAAACCTTGGAGGAACCTTAAGCTCTGAGAGTGGGACGATGGAAGATCACACCTGGGATGATGGAGAATCACCAAGCTACTGGGAACTCTTGGACTGACAATTCTCTGGTAGCATCGCGACTCCTTACCCAAACGAAGTTGCGTCGTCGCCTGACGGCTTGCTATAGTCGGTGTGACCGCCGAAACCCGATCCTGAAATGAGGCTTAGCCTGCCTGATTGTCCTTAATCCACTTGGGCGAGATGCGAGTTCCTTCCGCCAATGCATGTTGACTTGCGAACGCAGTCAGAATGGGCAGCAGTAAAGATTTGTAATTCATATCTGCAACGCCTATACGATAACGCTCGCGATCACCGATGTCGCGGCAAGTAAACTCACCATCAGGAAGCGGCCGATCCGCGACTTCGGTGCATCGCATTGTTATTCCGATTCCGAGTTTGCGCCTGCTCGATTGCAAGCAATCCTCTTACATCGTCGGCCGTCAAGCAATTCATCTGTGTCTCCGTCAACTCCTTCACCATACGTACAGGCACATCCGCGTAGTCAATCTCTTGTTCAGCGGAGATCATCGCAATCACGTCCTTCATGACTTCGCGGTACGTCTCGTCCCGGCCCTTTGATTCCGGGTCCCACACCAGCAACATGCGAGTATTTACCCGCTCGGCTTGAATCTGCATCGCGTCCATAATCGAGCCAACTTGCTCATAGGTCCATCCGTACCAAGGGTGGTCCTCAGGAAGGTTGTCGACCCAAATGGGGTTCCTGACATAATACTCTTCGTGATTCGCTTTTCCTCTCCCCTCAGGATCTACAATCTCACCGATGACGATGACCGGGATGTTGCTCGCTTCCGAGAGCACATTGCGATTGGGCACTCCCCAGAAGTGGGAACCGTGGCCCGTTTCTATCAAGGCATAGTGTTTGGCCATGTGCAGTCCAGCCTGGAGTCGCCCTACCGATACGAAGGGTGGGCCTTGCACGGTCGCACCGTTGGACATCGCAGTTTCACCAGTACGGAGCTCAATGCCCAATTCAGGCAGTCGGGGTTGGGGCACAAGCTGTCCGTTCGCATTGCGCAGCGCCTGCACGACGGTCGCGAAATTCGTGCCATGCGCCGCTGCGATGCGCTCATGCGGGATTGTGTCGAGGGGATGCCGGTAATTAAGGGGATGCGCAAACGACGCCAGGATCGCCGGAGTCTTTTCGGTTCGTGGCTCTCGCCGCATGATCTCCGCCGCGCGCTCGGCAACTGAATGCGCATCGTGTGAGCAAGATTCCATCGTGTTTGTATCAGTCATTTGCGGCATAACGCCTCGATTCAGCCAGCCCGAGCAAGTGACTCTACACAAGTCAGAACGCCTGATCGAGGGCTTGGTTGCAATCGTTTGTTCGTCCATGTTTTAGCATTCTAATTGTTTGGATGGTAGGTACGCAACTACCAGAAACGACTCTCGTACTCTTCGATAGCATTCGGTTTCGATGACCGAAGGTTGATCCAGAAATAGTAAAAAAACTCGATTGCAGGGAAAAAGAAAGCGAAAATTCGGACCGCGAGCCAAAGTCCATCGAGCCCCCAATTCTTCGTTACAGCACATGCAATGGCGGCC
>JBEICB010000265.1:0-5938 GCA_040373655.1 Pirellula sp.
AACCGAGAACTTCGGGTCACAGGCCGAATGGCCCAGCAATCCCGAACTCCTCGATTGGCTCGCTCTCGAATTTATGGAACCGACTTGGTCCGCCCAAGCCGCTGGGGTTTCATCCCATGCCTGGGACATGAAAGCCCTACAGAAAACAATCGTCATGAGCTACGCATACCAACAAAGCGCTAGCCTCGCCGGCAAAGAAAAACTCCTCGAACTCGATCCCGATAACCGCTGGCTAGGACGCGGTCCGAGATTCCGCCTCTCCGGAGAACTACTGAGAGACCAAGCCCTCCATGTCAGCGGCCTGCTGACCAAGCAAGTCGGCGGCCCAAGCGTTCGCCCCTATATGCCTGATGGTGTGTGGGATGAAACCAGTGTCTACGGCGACTTGCGCAACTACCAACACGACAAAGATGCAAATCTGTATCGACGTAGCCTCTACACCGTTTGGAAACGTACCGCTGCACCACCTACCATGCTCCTGTTCGATGCCCCAAATCGCGAAATCTGTACCGTCAAACGCTCGCGAACCAATACACCATTGCAAGCCCTCTCGCTACTCAACGAAATCACCTTCGTCGAAGCTGCACGAAAACTAGGACAACGTATGCTCGATCATCCAACTCAAACCGTCGAAGAGAAACTTAAATTCGGTTTCCGCTTGGCAACCTCGCGTCTGCCTTCCGACCAAGAACTCCAAGTGTTGGTAGCAAGTTGGAACGAAGATGTTGCCTATTACAGCGAACACCTCGAACAAGCTGAACAGTTGCGGCAACTAGGCGAATCCAAATCCGAAAACGTTCATCCAGCCCAACTAGCCGCTTTCACCCTCGCAGGAAACGTGCTCCTGAACCTCGACGAAGTCATCACACGCGAATAATCGCTCCAGCGAACAACAATATCATGCACCAACCCTCCAATCCCATTTCCGACAAACCGGTCACCTCCCTCTTCTCCCGCCAGTCCTTTCTGCGCTCCGCCGCAGCAAGCTTAGGTATCGGTGCGCTAGCAAGCATCGACACTCGGTTCTCAACTGCCCAGGATCCAGTTCAAATCGGTCAGCACCACGCTCCAAAAGCCAAGCGTATTATCTATCTGTTCCAGTCAGGGGCTCCCTCGCAAATGGACCTGTTCGACTGGAAACCATCTCTTGCGGACCGACGTGGAGAAAACCTGCCCGACAGCATTCGACAAGGACAACGCCTGACTACCATGACCTCCGGTCAGTCGACCTTTCCTGTTGCACCGACCGCCTTCCGCTTCCAACAGTATGGTTCCGCTGGCATGTGGTTCAGCGAAATTATGCCCCACATGGCATCGCTCGCTGACGACTGGTGCCAAATACGCTCCATGCACACCGAGGCGATCAACCATGATCCAGCGATCACTTTCTGCCAAACCGGCTCCCAACTCGCGGGACGCCCTAGTATCGGTTCGTGGATCAGCTACGGCTTAGGTAGCGAAAACAAAGACCTGCCCGCCTATGTAGTTCTGACCTCCTTCGGAACGGGTCGTCCCGATGACCAACCTCTCTACGATCGCCTGTGGGGTTCTGGTTTCCTCCCCTCGAAACATCAAGGTGTCAAATTTAGAAACCGAGGTGACGCAGTCCTGTACCTGTCGAACCCAAAAGGTATCGACGCGCACCGCCGCCGAAAAACTCTCGACCGCATCAGCGAACTAAACGCTCAACATCACTCCCAACTCGTCGACCCAGAAATCCAAACCAGAATCAGCCAATACGAAATGGCCTTCCGCATGCAGTCCAGCGTGCCAGAACTCCTCGATGTCTCCGATGAACCTCAACATGTGCTGGACATGTACGGGCCCGATGTCAAAAAACCTGGCTCCTACGCAGCAAACTGCCTCCTCGCTCGACGACTCGCCGAACGAGACGTTCGATTCGTCCAGCTCTTTCACATGGGCTGGGACTTGCACGGCAACCTCCCAAACGCAATCAAACTCCAATGCCGCGATACCGATCAACCAACCAAAGCCCTAATCGAAGATCTCAAACAACGAGGACTCTTCGATGACACTCTCATCGTATGGGGCGGAGAATTCGGACGCACGGTATACTCCCAAGGCGCACTGACCCCTGAAAACTACGGACGTGATCACCATCCAAGGTGCTTTACCACTTTGCTAACCGGTGCCGGAATCCGCAAAGGGACTGTCCACGGTGAAACCGATGACTATTGCTACAACATCACCAAAGATCCCGTTCACGTCCACGACCTCAATGCCACTATCCTTCATCTGCTCGGTATCGACCACACAAAACTCACCTATCGCTTCCAAGGTCGCGACTTCCGACTAACGGATATCCACGGCAATCTCATTGCACCAATCCTCGCGTAAACGATCCATTAAATAATTCCCAGCTAAACTTTCTCCTCTCCCAAACCTCTTTTGCACCTAGCCTCCAGACGAGATGCTAGGACGGAGCGATTGCGATGAAACTTGCAAACGGAACAACTCTCATACACAACGGCCAAGTTGTCGACGGAACCGGTAAACCCGCTATCCCAAACGGAGCCGTAGTGATCAAAGATGGAAAGATCACGTACGTCGGACCAGATGCTGCCAAACCTCAACTTCCACCAAATACCAATAAGATCGACGCCAAAGGGGGTACCATCCTACCTGGACTCGTCGAAGCCCACTTCCATGCGACCTACTTCAATATCGCCGCTCTCGAAGACCTCGACATCAAATACCCAGTCGAATACGTTTCCCTTCTAACAAGTGTCAATGCAAGACTTGCACTCGAATGCGGCTACACCGCAGCACGCTCCGGAGGTTGCCTCTTCAATATCGATGTCTGGCTCAAGAAAGCCATCGAAGAAGACCTTGTGCCCGGCCCGAGACTCTCCGCAAGCGGTCGGGAAATTTGTTCCGCAGGGGGACTGATGGACTGGAATCCCGAATTTCGCAAAATCGGTATGGAAGGACTCGTATTTATTATCAACGGCGTTGAAGACGCGCGTAAAGCCGTCCGAGCGTTGGTCAAAGATGGTGTTGAATGGGTAAAAACCTATCCAACGGGCGATGCCGCTTCCCCCGATGCAAATGATCACCATACCCTGTGCATGACCTTCGAAGAAATGCACGCTGTGGTCGCTACTGCACACAACCACAAATTAAAAGTTACCGGGCACTGCCGAGCAACCGAGGGGATCAAGAATGCTCTACGTGCTGGATACGATTGCATCGAACACGGTACCTTTATGGACAACGAAGCACTCGACTTGCTCCTCGAACGCAACGTCCCCTGCGTTCCCGCCCTCTACTTCGAAAAGGCAAGCGTCGAACTGGGCCCCGAATTCGGTCTACCTCAGAGCGTTATCGATGGACATCAAGAAACCCTCGATGGTGGGATCGAAAGCGCCCTGAAAATTCTGCGATCCGGCGGACGCTTGGGCATGGGCGGTGATTACGGATTCGGATGGAACCCCCACGGTGACTACGCCCGCGAATTGACGTTCTTCGTAAAAGAAGTCGGTTTCACTCCCCTGGAAGTTATCACCTGCGCTACAAAAACTGGCTCTGAAATCATGGGACGCGACAAGGAATTCGGCACCCTCGAAGTCGGCAAACTCGGTGATGTCCTCATCGTCGATGGCGATGTCCTTGCCGATATCACCCTCCTTGAAGATCGCAAACGTTTTGTCGCGGTTCTGCAAGGTGGAATCATCAAGGCAGGACAACTTGCCAAACCATTCCCAACCATCATCAAGAGCGAAAAATAAGGTCTTCGAACCATCCGAAACACGAGCCGTTTTACCCAAAAATCTCCGCCAATTGCCTCGTAACTCGCAATAGAGTTTCCTGCTAAAATCCTTTCATACCTGACATCTCGGTCGTGACACATCACGAACCAATTCATCGGAATCAGCCCTACAGTGACGAGCTATACCGTGTTGAACTTCGAAGACCGCTGGCTACTGGTCAGCAACGGCACAAGAAAAATCCTCGCCAGCTTTCGCCCCAGTTCCCTAAATTCGCAATCCGCTCCCGTACTATTCCTCATCCATGGCGTGACCCGCCGATGGCGAGATTGGGAACCTATCATCCCGTTCCTCAGCCCCCATTGGATAATCTTTGCAATCGATCAACGAGGTCACGGACAATCTGACCGCGCAGATTCCTACTTCGTTCTCGATTACGCGAAGGATATGGTCGATATCCTTCGTCAAAAAACTGAATCCAGCCCACCCGTTGTCCTCGCTGGCCATTCTCTTGGTGCCATGGTCGCTGCGTACGCTGCTACCCAAGTCCCTGAAACGGTTCGGGCCGTGGTACTCGAAGACCCTCCATTCCAATCAATGGGAAACGCAATCGCAGGTTCCACCTGGCAATCCCTTTTTCGCGGGATGCAACAAGTCTGCCAAACTGCCGCTTCCCCTCAGGGCTCCAATAACCTCACCGCAGGAATGAACGCCGAAGCCATCGCAGTACTCCTCAGCGAAGTCGTCGTCGCTTACACATCCGATGACACCCCTATCCGACTTCGGGATGTACGCAACAAAGAATCAATCCTCTGGAGCGCGGAATGCCTCAAAAACGTTGACCCGCAAGTCTTCGCCCCCCTCGTAGCTGGATCCTGGCTCGATGGGTACTCCCCCGACGAAATTGCTCTCAAACTCAAGTGTCCTGCGACCCTTCTCCAAGCAGATCCCAAAGCCGGTGGAGCACTCAGCAATGCAGAAGCCCAAGCATTTGCCAACCAATCGCAGCACTGCGAATTGCAAAAATTCCCAGGAAAAAACCACCAACTCCACGGCACCGTCCCCCAAGATGTTGCGGCGGCAATCAATCGATTCCTCCCTGAAACTCCTTGATCGTCTCCCCCCCGAAAGCTGCCCACATGAATCCTTTGTTAAGTAAATGGGTAGATTGGGAGATTTAGGAGTTTTTTAACGATTTTTCAGGATGAGAGGATTTGCATTAGCTATCATAGCGACTCCTCTGATGAAAAATCTCAAATCGTCGTAATCCAAGCGAAGGCCACTTTAAGACCCGAACGCTTGGTCAGGAGCTCACCCGGATGAATCAGCGAATACCAAAATTCTGGTTACGGAACCTGGCAATTGCTTTCCTTTCAATCGCAACTTGCTTCATTAGTAACACCGTACGAGCTGACCTCGTAGCTGGTTGGGATTTCCAAACCACTGCCAACGGTGGTACGGCGGTTGTCGGAGCACCAAACACCCCTAACCTTTATGTGGCGAACTTCGGCTCAGGTACATTTCACCTCAATGGGCAAGAAGGTTCGAGCAATTGGGTTGCGTCTGCTACAGCAGCCCAAAACGAGCTGAATGGTTTTGGTGGAACGGCGGTTAACGCTGGCCCCGGTTTTGCAACAACAGGTAACCCGGGCGCACTTGCCGTGCTTAACAGCACTGCGAATGGAAAGTCCGCTGTGTTCAAATTCTCGATGGCCGGTTTCAAGGACTTGATTGTTAGCTACGCTACTCAACGAACAGCAACCGGTTTTACGTCGCAAACCTGGGCCTATAGCACCGATGCGACGAACTGGACGGATGTCCAAGTCTTTAACGCCATGCCTCTAAGCTTTGCGACCCAAACACTCAATACCATCACAGCGTTGGACAACGCAAGCAACGCCTACTTGCGATTGACCGTAGCAGGAGCTACTACGAACTCAGGCAACAATCGCTTCGACAACTTCCAATTCAACGCAACGGCCGTTCCTGAACCCACCTCACTCTTGTTACTGAGTTCTGTCACACTCGGTGGATGGGCAGTACGTCGCTACCGCCGTCGCTAATCATAGCGATAGGACGAAAACTCACCCGAAAGGTGCAACGCGAGTTGCACCTTTTTTTATTCACAATACCCACCAAATCGTTTAGCCGTCAGCCGCAGGCGAACGATGCCCTTCTCAAACCACAAAACATCCCGACAAACGAAAAAA
>JBEICB010000105.1:0-17796 GCA_040373655.1 Pirellula sp.
ACATCGCTCGAGACTTGATACTTTTCTGCCAAGATCTTCGAAGCTTCCAAAACGTGACGCAATATCGCTCCAGATCCAAACAACTGTACACGACCTCGCGACTTCGGTGCCTCTTCCGATCGGAACTTGTAGATCCCCTTGATGATCCCATCTTCGACACCCGCAGGCATCGCTGGCATCTCATAATCCTCGTTATGAACGGTGATATAATAAATCGCCGTCTCTCCCTCCTGGTACAACTTGCGCATACCATCAAGAATGATCACGACGGTTTCGTATGCCCAAGCAGGATCGTAGGCTCGCACCGTTGGGAAAGCCATCGCGTTGAGGTGACTGTGCCCGTCTTGGTGCTGCAATCCTTCCCCATTGAGCGTCGTGCGTCCCGCCGTTCCGCCGATCAAGAACCCCTTGGCTCGCATGTCCGCTGCAGCCCAAATCGAATCTCCTACCCGCTGGAATCCAAACATCGAGTAGTAGATGTAAAACGGAATCATGTTGATCCCGTGAGCCGAATAAGCCGTCCCAGCAGCAACGAAACTGCTCATCGAACCGCATTCGGTAATCCCCTCTTCCAAGATCTGCCCATCTTTGGCTTCTTTGTAATAAGCGACCTGATCAGAGTCGATCGGTTCGTACAACTGACCAGCATGCGCGTAGATCCCAATCTCCTTGAACATCCCTTCCATACCAAACGTTCGGGATTCATCAGGCACGATCGGAACAATGTTCGCACCAATTTTGGAGTCCTTCACCAACCGATTCAACAATCGCACAAATCCTTGCGTCGTCGAAATACTCTTGCCATCCAATTGAACGCTCATGAACTTGCGATAGTCATCGAGCGAGGGTGTCTCCGTAACCGGTTGCTTCGTCGGACGACTCGGCAATGAACCACCCAAAGCGGCTCGGCGTTCCTTCAAATACTTGATCTCAATGCTAGTCTCAGGTGGCTTGTAAAACGGTGCATTCGCAACATCTTCGTCCGAAATCGGAATCCCAAACCGCGAACGAAACTCAAGCAACTCTTTCTCGTTCATCTCCTTCTGATTGTGGGCAATGTTTCGCCCTTCACCAGCTTCGCCCAATCCGTAACCCTTAATAGTCTTCGCTAGAATGACCGTCGGCTGCCCCTTGTGCTCAACCGCCGCCTTGTAAGCAGCGAAAACCTTTTCGGGATCGTGCCCACCACGCTTCATCTTCTCAAGCTTCTCATCTGAGTAGTTCGAGACCAGCCCCAGCAACTCGGGATACTTGCCGAAGAAATGCTCGCGAATGTAAGCCCCCGACATCCCCACATACTTTTGATACTGACCGTCGACAATCTCTGTCATTCGCTGCGCTAAGAGACCTGACTCGTCACGCTCCAACAACGGATCCCAGTCACTGCCCCAGATCACCTTGATCACATTCCAGCCCGCACCCCGGAAGACCGCCTCCAATTCTTGGATAATCTTTCCGTTGCCCCGAACCGGGCCATCCAAACGCTGCAAATTGCAGTTCACGACAAAAATCAAATTATCAAGCTTCTCGCGCGATGCCATCGTGATCGCCCCGAGCGTCTCAGGCTCATCGCATTCCCCGTCCCCAAGGAAAGCCCAAACCTTTTGCCCACGAGTGTCCTTCAAACCCCGATCATTGAGGTACTCATTGAAACGAGCTTGGTAGATCGCCATGATCGGCCCAAGCCCCATCGATACCGTGGGGTATTCCCAGAAGTCAGGCATCAGCCAAGGATGGGGATAACTGCTCAACCCACCGTCAGGCTGCAACTCCCGACGGAAATTCTCCAACTTGGCCTCTGGCAAACGCCCCTCGACGTACGCTCGAGCGTACATCCCCGGAGAGGCATGCCCCTGGAAATAAACCAAATCCCCAGAATAACCAGTCTCACCACGTCCCTTGAAGAAGTGATTAAACGCTACTTCGTACAGCGTTGCACTGCTGGCGAAAGTGCTGATGTGCCCCCCCTGCCCTTTGTTTTTCTTGTTTGCACGCACCACCATGGCCATCGCATTCCAGCGGATGATGCTCTTGATCCGTCGCTCAATCTCGCGATTCCCCGGATACGGAGGCTGCTTCGACAAAGGAATCGAATTGACATAAGGAGTAGAAGTCTCGATGGGCATCTCCACCCCATCACGCCGCGCCCGATTCTCCAACGCCTTGACTAAATAACGAACGCGATCCGAACCCTTGCTCTTGTAGACATAATCGAGGGAGCCAAGCCACTCACTCGTTTCTGCGGGGTCCACATCGATGGGGGCTTCGACTTGACCGGATGCGACGAGCACCGAAGGGTCCGCTTCACCAAGGAGTTTTGCGTCCGACATAGATTTCCGATTCTTGAGCAAGGGTGATCAGCCAGCTGGAATATCCTCTCCAGACCGTTTGTTTTAACATGGACGTATTGTCGCGAAAGCCCCCGTTTGATGGAAGATGAATCCAACGGATTTTCGGGGGTTTCCAACCACCAAAGGCAGAAAATGCCTCATTAACGCACTTTGGAATCCTCCCAACGGCGTGTTATCCGCGACGAAGGGGGCTTTCCACCCCCCACCGATTTCTCCTGTCCAGGCCACGGTAGCATGGCGGCAAGTTGCATTGCATTCAAATCAACTTCCGCCCCGGAAGTCGATTGCACTGCCGCCACCAAATGGGTCATTGGCAAAATATCCTTCGGTGTACACACCGTACCCTGCCCTAACTGAATCGCCACCGGCGGCCACTGACTCGGCCCGGGCAACAAACCCTGCAGCCTTAAGCCCTCATGGCTGATCTCGAAACCCGCCGCAAAAGCCTCAATATTCTGACTTTCCTGCAACTGCGTCTGCCAATTCGATGGCAGCTGCAACCATTGCGATGCCCGCTTGAGCCACGCCGTGTTGGCTACCCCCTTTGCGACCTCTAATTTCCCCTTCGCGTACAAAATCTGACCGTTCCTCACGTTCAGACGCTCAAGACTTGCCATGCCTTCGCCTCGTAACGGCGAACCAATAGATGCCGTCAAATCCCCCATACGCAATTGATCAAGCTGCCCCTGAAACATCGCATCGGAGTCCACCCCCCCCCACTGTGCCCGCACCACCCCTCGGAACTTGGCGTCTTCGCCGAAATTCCGAAGCACAGGCAACCAACTATGAAAGTTCGATAATCCAATCCACGACTTGGATGACTGAATCTCCAAACTCGTCGCCAAATTCTCCGGGTCATGACTTCGAACCACCTGCAATTGCACCTCTCCAAACGGCTGATCAACAAATGAAAACTTGGCCATAAGCGACGACTGTGCTTCCGTTGGCTTCATCAATAATTCAATCTGACCAATCTGCGTATGCTCGCCTCCTCGATGCAAACTAAACCCATTCGGCACAGAAAGAGCTAGCATCGTCTCACGCGTCTGCGGCTTGCATAAAAAACCATCGTGCAACAACTGTAACGCCGGCTCCAACTGATCGGCGTCCAGTACAGGATCCTCTAAAATCAACGACCAACCCTTCGGTTTCATCAACCCGTCTAAACGCCGCACTTTTACCAAGGGCGCGTCGGTCTCGGGATGAAATGCTACTACATCTTCAGCGCGAAACTGCTCAAAAGTCATCCACTTCAATGAGCCTGCCCGAATCCGCATCCCCAAATTTGCTCCAACTCGCGACTCCCAACTTCGCTTCATCTGATACTGCACAACCGGTGACCAATACACCACGGTTGCAATCACCACTATCAAAAACGGCGCAGCACCACCTACGAGCAATCCCGCCCGTGTTAACGCTTTGCGTGTCCGCTCATGCAGCGGCTTTGTCTTGATAAATGGTCGAACCATAACCCTCTGCTAATAGCAAAAGGTCGTGCGCGAAATCAAGCCCACGCGCCAAAAGATCCCTCTTGCTGTCAACCACAAATCCGAAGTACTTTTCCTCATCTTGCTCCAAGTCATGTTCCTATACACTCGATTCAGAAGTCGGCTGTCTAAACACGATCAGTCCAAGGACCACGACTCCCCCCCTGCGTTCCGCTACACACCCGTTCAAAACACACTCGTTCCGCTACACACCCAAGGAGTTCACTATGGGCCTCTTACAAGAATTCAAAGATTTCGCAATGCGAGGCAATGTCATCGACCTCGCCGTAGGCGTTGTCATCGGCGGTGCCTTCGGCAAAATCGTCGACTCCCTCGTCAAAAACTTGATCATGCCTGTCGTTGGTTTCCTCACCAAAGGGATCGATATCGCCAAACTCAACTACACACCCCCCGTTCCCGAAGGAGTCAAGGTCGAACCCCCAACCCTCGCCTACGGCGCTTTCCTCCAATCGATCATCGACTTTCTCATCATCGCTGCAGCGATCTTCCTCATGGTAAAACTCCTGAACACGGCCAAAGCAAAATTCGATAAAGCCAAAGCCGACGCCCCCCCCGCCCCCCCTAGCGAAGATATCCTCCTGCTGAGAGAGATCCGAGATAGCTTGGCAAATCGCAAGTAATCCGCTCCAGCCGGTGAACCAAAGCGACCTTACACCCGCTACCTTTCCTAAAACCGGCACGAAAAAAAGAGAAACCTGAATTGCGAAACCGCTCGACTGTTGGGATCGAGCGGTTTGTGAAATAATGGACGCTCCGATCCCGTGACTACCCGGCTCGACTCCATTTCTCCGTCCCCAACGAGCACCCGCTCGATTCCCTTCATGCAATCGCATCGCACTAGCCAACTCGACCGAAAAACCGCAGAAACACAAATCTCCCTGCGTCTGAACCTCGATGGCTCCGGTCTAAACAATATCCATACCGGTGTCGGCTTCCTCGACCACATGCTGGTCCTCTTCGCGAAACATTCTCTCATCGATCTCGAAGTCAAAGCGGTCGGTGATACCCAAGTCGATGCTCACCACACGACCGAAGATGTCGGTATCTGCCTCGGCCAAGCCTTCAGGGATTGCCTAGGCACCAAATCAGGGATCCGACGCTACGGCCATATCGTTCTTCCCATGGAAGAAACCCTCGCTACCATCGCCGTTGACTTCAGTGGCCGTAGTTACTTGGTCTTCCAAGCCCCCATGCCTGCGCAAAAGATAGGGGACTTCGATAGCGAACTCGTCGAAGACTTTTGGCAAGCATTCGCCGCTAATGCTCAATGCAATTTCCACGTCCTCCTGCACTACGGGCGAAACACCCACCATATCGCCGAAGCGATCTTCAAAGGCGCAGCCCGCGCCATCCGACAAGCGATCGAAATCGACCCAAGACAAACCGGTATCCCAAGCTCCAAAGGAGTCCTGTAGTATGCATACAAGCTCTAGCATGCGTCAACTTTTCCGAAACCTACTCCTGGCCTCCCTCACAACAACTGCTCTAACTGCCACCTGCCTTCCTCATCAAATTGCATGTGCTCAAGATGCCCCTGCGAAAGATGCTACTGCGAAAAATTCCGCCGCAGCCAACCTTGCACAAGTTGGCGATGAATCCCTCGCGGAGGACTTCCAAAACTGGCTCGACGATCAGTGCCAGCGCCATCCGATGTTCGCGACCTACATGGGAAACCACGACTACGATCACCTTCTCGATGATCTGTCCCCCAAAGCTCGCGCAGCGGACATCGATCACGATCGAGATACCCTAAACCAACTCAACAAAAAATACGCGGACTCCAAACAACTATCCCGCAACGCACAAATCGATCTGGAGATCTGGAAACACACTCTCGAATATCGGGTCTGGCAAGCCACGGAACTCAATGACTTCGCAAATGACCCTCGCACCTACCTGACCTACGCCTCCGATAGTGTCTTTACCCTACTGACCCAATCCACGTTGCCAAAACATCGCAACGTCGAGAACGCGGCGAAACGCATCGCTGAAATTCCAAAGGTTGTCGAAGCCGCAAAAGCCTCCCTAGGCACCCCACCAAAGATCCTCACCGAAATCGCAATCAAACGTACCGATGGCGCAATCGCGTTCTACGAAAGCGATATCTTCTCACTCGCAGAAGAATCCCCGCAACTGAGCCCCCTGCAAACTCCCTGCCGAAATGCCGCCGCTGCACTTAAGGAATACAAACGCTTCCTCGAACAAGATGTCTTGCCCCGCTCCAAAGGCACTTGGCGCATCGGCAAAGAAAAATTCTCTCAAAAACTCTTGCTCGAACTCGATGCCGGACTAACTGCAGAACAAGTCATCGCAGCAGCAAACTCAGAAGCGGACCGCGTCGAACGTGAAATGTACTACGTCGCAAAACAACTTTGGTACACAACATTCCCAAACGTCACCCTTCCACCTGACGATGAACTCGGACGACGAGAAACCATACGCCGCGTTCTCGCAGAACTATCCAAAGAACACGGAACCCCAGAAACCCTTGTCGTCGATGCCAAGAAAACGGTCGACGCGATCAAGGAAATGATTCGCTCCAAAAAGATCCTTACCCTCCCGGATCCGGATCAATGCGACATCATTGAAATGCCCGAATTCCAACGCGGATTCTCAGCCGCCTACCTCAACCCTGCACCCGCACTCGATCCAAATGCAAAAAGCCTTTACGCCATCGCTCCACCACCCTCCGATTGGCCCCAAGAACGACGCGATGCATTCTTCAAGGAATACAACAAGTACATGCTTCAAATCCTCACGATTCACGAAGCATACCCAGGACATTACGTCCAACTCGATTACTCGAATCGTGTGAAATCCCCCGTTCGCAAAATCCTATCCTCCGGCGTTTTTGCAGAAGGATGGGCTGTCTACACCGAACAAATGATGCTCGACCAAGGCTACGGGAACGGTGACCTCGCCCTGCGATTGCACCAACTGAAGTTCTACCTACGAGCCGTTCTCAACGCGATACTCGACCACTCCATGCATTGCACGGAAATGACCGACGAACAAGCCATGGAACTACTCGTGGGAAGAGGTTATCAATCCGAAGCAGAAGCGTTCGGTAAAGTTCAACGAGCGAAACAAAGCTCCTGCCAACTCTCGACCTACTTCGTAGGCCGAACAGCCTTCTACAACCTTCGCCAATCCGTACAACGGAATCGCGGCGAACAATTCAACCTCCAAGAGTTTCACGAACAAGTCCTCAACTGCGGAACTATCCCAGTGAAGTACTTGCCAGAACTCGTTCGCTAAAAACCAAAACTCGTTCGCAAAGGGACTGATCGGCAGATCCAATCTGCCAAACGTCCCGAGTTAATCATCTTGCCGCGAAGGACCGTAGATCTGCCGACTGTCCTCAGCACGCGCTTGAACTTCAAAGGGATTATCCCAATAAGCATCCCCGCCGTGCAGGCGAACCCAAACGCTGCTGAACAAGTAAGCCGGGATAAAGAAAACCCCCCAACGTTCATACTGCCGGACATGGACCACCTCATGCGTCCAAGTCCCATAAAACGTCTCCTTGTCCACCGCCAATATCGTGTGGCCCAACGTCAATGCCGCTGCCCCACCTGGCACCCAAGCCTTCTTTAACAGTCTCTCAATTGCTGGGCCGACCACCCCAATCGTTCCGCCGTATCGGATGATCTCCCGATCCCCTCGCCACGGCACCAAAACAAATAACAACCCAAACGCCGTCCATGGTGACGGCCAAGCATACCGAAAGCCTTCGCGAAACCAGCCCCAAAGTTTCACGCGGTTCGCTCCACCCATCGCTTAGTTCCGAACCGTATCGGTCTTCTTCGATCCCACCAATCCCACACCCAAGAGAATGATCGCTAACACACAGAAACTCAGCAACGACAAGTCCATCCGATCATGCAACGCGGCCGGGAACCATGAGTATCCCTTCGCATCGACCGCCGCAATCCAACTCGGCTGAAAGTTCATAAACGAGATCAACATCGCAGCAATCGCCCCCCCAGCAATGTATCCCGAACTTAACAACATCGCAGGACTAGAATCCTCTTGATCCGCCCCCTTGCGCGCCGCGTCGATCAGCCATCGCACCACCCCACCAACAAAAATCGGCGTCGATGCCGCTAACGGTAAATACACCCCAACAGCAAACGGCAGACTCGCCACGCCACTTAACTCCAACGTCACCGCAATCAAAACACCAATCAACACTAAACTCCACGGCAAACGACGATCCAAAATCCCGTCAATGATCAATTGCATCAATACAGTCTTCGGCGCATCAAACTTATTTTTCGTGACGTCATTACCAAAATCATCCTCCTTGAGTTTTCCGTTGATCGCCGGATCCACTAAATACGCTGGAACCCCATTCCCATCCAAAAGATATCGGCCCGGCGGTAACGCTTGATCGACCTCCGCCCTTCCGAGATTCAGCACGTAGTACTCGGACTTGTCCGTCGCATAAGGCCCCGAATGCACGGTGTCCTTCGATAATCCATCAACCGGAACTTGTACCTGCTGGAATCCCTCCACCGCCTTCTTGCTGTACGTCGAATTCGCTTCGTTCATCGCCAACAATACCAGTCCAACCACCAGCGCACTGGTTAACGCTCCAATCAAGATTGCAATCTGCTGCGACCTGGGTGTCGCCCCCACCAAATGCCCCGTCTTGAGCGCCTGTGCCGTACTTCCACCATTCGACGAAGCGATACACACCACCCCTGCGATCGTCAACGCAGTAAGCTTGATCTCTTTATCGATCTGCACCCATCCGTAATTCCCCAGTACCAATAGGATTAAACAAGTAAGTAACAATGTTGCGACCGTCATCCCAGAAATTGGGTTCGACGAAGAACCAATTTCTCCAGTCAATCGGGACGCAACCGTAACAAATAGAAAACCAAACACCACAATCATCAGCGCCGCCACCATCCCAGTAAATCCAAATCCCAATCCCAACTGCGGTACCATCATCAACGCCAAAACAAGAAGACAACTCGCTACAAACACGATCCCCAAAGGCAAATCGCGCTCCGTCCGTTTCGATAACAACCCATTGGCCTGCGACTTGGATGCCAAATCGCGAAAGCTGGTAAACATAGCACCCAAGATCACTGGCATCGCTTTGAGCATGCTCAAGATCCCGCCCGCCGCAACCGCTCCCGCACCGATGTACAAGATGTAGTTGTTACGAATCTGATCCTCTCCCATATCCTTGATCAACTGAGTACCAGGAGCAACCGGCGTCTGTAACGCATCTCCAAAATACACAATCAACGGACTGATCACGAGATAAGCCAATACACCACCTGCAACCATGATGCTCGCGATCTTGGGACCGATGATATAACCTACCCCCAAGAGACTCGGGGATAACTCCATCGACAATGAAGCCCCCTTGAGTCCAACCACTTTCTGCAATGAAAGCTTGACGAAATCACCCCACAAATGAACCGCTTGCATGCAGAACTGATAAACAAACCCGATTCCAAAACCCGAGAAAACCATCGAAGCGGTCGCGCCACCCTTCTCTCCGGCAATCAACACCTCCGCACACGCACGCCCCTCAGGAAACGTCAGTTTGCCATGCTGCTGCACAATAAATGACTGCCGCAACGGAATCATCAGCAAGATCCCAAGCAACCCGCCAAAGACGCTGATCGTCATCACTCGAATCACGTCGATATCAAAGCCCAAGAGCAACAGTGCGGGCATGATCAATCCGACCGCAAACGCTAAAGACTCACCAGCAGAACCCGTCGTCTGCACAATGTTGTTCTCAAGAATCGTTGTCTTGCGAATCCCAAATGCTCGACTGATCGCCCGAAACAAAGTGATCGACAACACAGCTACGGGGATCGATGCAGATACGGTCAATCCCACCTTCAACACCAAATATATCGACGAAGCGCCAAAGATAATTCCTAGCAGCGCTCCCATGATGATTGGAAGCCATGTCAACTCCTCGACCTGAGCCTCATCCGCTATGTAGGGCTTAAAGTCGGATGGGCTCTGGTTCGACATGATTTCCTCACTATCAATTGGAACGATCGAAGTACTACTTCACGCCATGCATCAGTTTGTTCACCATCGGTGCAACCAGGAAGAACAAAACACCGACGACCAAATTGGTCCACCATAGGTAATTAAACACCGTAGCGTACTGCGCTAGCGACCCTGCGGCCTCTTCATGTCCACCGCCACCGGAAGCGATCGAAGCAATCACACCTGCTGCGTAGTTCGCCAAAGCGGTCGACAAGAACCATCCACCCATCGCCAATCCAACATCCTTCGGAGCCGCGAGCTTGGTCACCATCGATAAACCAATCGGTGATAAACACAACTCCGCAACCGTGTGAATCAGATACGTCAGAGTCAGAATCAACCAGTGAATCCTTGCTGTTTTGGGATCTGGGTCTGGCCCTAATGCTTGGATCGCTAACACCAAAACGTAAAACCCAAATCCCACCAAAATCAACGCAATTGCAAACTTTCGCGGAATCGATGGGTTCGCGCGCACCTTCTCCAACGCTGGCCATAACATCGCAAATACGGGTGCTAATGCCACGATAAACAAAGCATTGACGCTCTGGAACACGGAGTAGTTAAACGGTGCATCGACGTAGTCTTTCGCTAAGAAGTTCAACGACGACCCTGCTTGCTCAAACAACGCCCAGAACAAAATGTTTGCAACAAACAAAATCATCATCGCCATGTAGCGCTGCAACTGCACCGCATCGCCACTTTTGGAACCGCTGTAGATGAAGTAACCAATCAAACCAATCATCAACGCAATCAGCACGAATCCGAGGATATCGCTTTGGCTGAGCAAAAGATAAATCACCGGTACCATCAACGCCGATCCGACGAGCACCTTTATCGTTTGCCCCATCCCCCGATGTTCTGCGGGCGGTTGTCCCACCGCACCTAACATCCCTGACTTCAAATGGAAAATGATAATGCCAAGAATCATTCCAATTCCGGCGGCCAAAAATCCGTACTTCAACCCATAGGTCGCTCCAATCCACGAGGCGCAAACAATCGGCGCAAAGAACGCCCCCATGTTGATCCCCATGTAAAAGATCGTAAACCCAGAATCCCGCCTCGCATCACCCGGCGCGTACAACTTGCCAACCATCGAAGAAATGTTCGGCTTGAATAACCCATTGCCAACCACAATGATCGAAAGGCCGATCAAGAAGGCGGTCAAGTTCTCGAACAAGAGCGTGAACATCCCTAACGCCATTAACAAACCACCGAGTAAAATCGATCGCTGGTAACCAAGCAGTCGGTCGGCAACAAATCCACCAAGAATCCCAGTGGCATACACCAACGAGGTGTAGCCACCATACGTCAGAGATGCCTCTTCCTTTGCTTTCTCAGCGGTCATGTGCCCAAAGAAGGTCTCGGCAACATACACAGCCAAGATTGCCCGCATGCCGTAATAGCAAAATCGCTCCCAAAACTCTGTGGAAAACAACATCCACAAGGAACTGGGATGTCCCAAGAACTCACCTGACGGCGGTGCCACATGACCGTCGGCAATCGCCGCACCGCCCGGTGATAACTCACCCTCCAGATTGGCTCCCGCCTCATACGGATTCTTTTCTCTCGAGTTCTGACTCATCCAAATCTCCTCGTAGGCCACGCGATGGGCCAATGGCTTGGGCTAAATTATGATCTTGTTAATAGAGACTGCCGTTCCAACATTTTTCACGAATGATCTGCTCTTGGGACAACGTTCTATAAGTTGTCCCGCGCCACCCCAAAGCTAAACCGCAGGGATCACGCTCTTCATCTTCTTCAATCCAATCGTTGCATTCTCAAGCGGGTCCATCTTCCAGTACTCGCGATTGAATAGCTCCAACGACAACACACCTTTGAAACCACTTGCGATCACCGTCTTGAGAATATCCCCAATCGGTGCAATCCCATCTCCAGGATAAACACGATCCGCATCGGTGATCTTGTCTCGAGGCATGTCGGGGTAATCGTTCATGTGAAACACGTGGATCTTGTTGCCTGCAAGCAAACCTAGATCGTTGAAGTTCGAGCCACCTTTGTACAAGTGATACACGTCAGGAAGCACACACGCATCGGGATGCTGCGCCGCGGCGGCGACATGCAATACTTCCGAAAGCTTCGAGAGATTCTTCGAGAATCCCCACACCTCCAATTGCGGTAAACAACCGACTTGACGCCCTAACTCCAACAACGCTCGATATCGTTCCCCCGATACATTCAGATCTACGAGCTCACCATCGGTCGCTCCCGCCGGTGGGGCAGCAATCCGCTTGCCACCAAGAGCAACAACAATCTCCATCTCTCGCTTGGCCTGCTCTAACGCCTTGCGATGCGCCGCTTGATCTGCCAAGATCCATGGTGCAAATGCAATTGAACTCTCAATCGTTAAACCGGCATCCGAAATTCGCTTGCGAAGGTCGTTCAAACTGCCGCCAGCTGAAGTGTACTTGTCTACATCCCGTAGCCAAATCTCCATCGAGTCATATCCAGCCTTCTGCGCAATCGTCACCTGATCGACAATCGGAACGACTTCACCGTGAATGGTGCTCGTATTTAAACAGTACTTCAAGGCTGGAACTCCTACTGTGTTTGTGGTCTCTGTTGTTGTAACGGTATTGGGTTGCCCTTGAGCACCCACCATCGCCTCACCCCCTAGCAGCACCATGGCTCCCCCGACAACGCTCCCCCCTAAGAATCGTCGGCGATCCGAAGTATGCGAGAAGGGCTGCGTGCTAACCAAGCTCTGCTGTACTTGCATATCCCCAGACGACTCAAGCGAAGTTGCGATAGGTACTCCTGGTTTTTCCATTTCTCATTCCTATTCTGGAAGAATCATGAACTCGATGATGTTGCGGCATGATTCGGCGAATTGTAGCACGAATTTCACCGCATGCCTCAATGTACCCCGTCCGACGGGCTTGCGTTCCCAAGAAAAGCAACAAGGAACACCAAACCCATCGCCGCTAATACCCACTGCCCCGCTACCAACACGAGCAATGTACCTAACAAGATCGTGGTCAGAAACGCGAATCGCCAAGTCCCCGGGTTGACCAAAAACAACGCCGTTACCACCTGAGAACCCAAAATCCCCAGAGAGAATATCTGCCCCCACTCACTTCCTCGTGGTACCGTTCCCAACAGCCCCGCACCCTGCTCCGACAACACACCTACAGCTTGCCCCGTCCACCAAGCGTCTTGCTGAAGCATGCTAGCCGTCGAGAAAACTAGCCAAAGAATCCAATGGACCTGCATACACCTCAACGCAAGATTTGCCAGAACACTCCTGTCTTCTCGCCCCCTCTCTGCCGTCGCACTACTCCCCTTGAAGATCAATTGCAAGGCCGGCCCCGGAGCAAGCGTCAAGTAAAGAAGTGCTGCACTTTGCAAATTCTCCGCAGGAAGCGTCAACCAAGGGGCCCTCTGATGAATCATCATCACACACACCCAACCCAACAGCACGACCCACCGTCCACCGATCCCGGTGACCATCCCAATACTAGCTAGCAGTCCCACCAGACAGACCGCCCAAGCCATCGCAGAATTGCCCCATCGATAAAGCAACGACCAGCGATAGTCGCTTCCCGTCCCCTCCATTCCGTCACCGATCAAGTACAGTCCGGTGCTTTCGTCTAACCAACCATCGCTCGTCAACCAAGTCGGCACCCAAGCGAGATGCTGAACAAATTGCAACACCATCACTAGCCCCAACGCGATGCGTACCCATCCGTTGACCATTGAAGATCGCGGAGTAAACCAATATGCGTTCCACCCCTGCACCAGACCGCGATAGAAATCCAAGGTCCAAGGCATTTCACTTCGATTCGTTCCCATAACTCTCCGGCTTTCTGAACCACTCGACTTCTACCAAGATCCCCGACGCAGATTGTCTGCCACATTCGGCTCTGTAACTTACCGATCCCCAACTTTTCAATCCCCAACTTTTCAATCCCCAACTTTTCAATCCCCAACTTTTCAATCCCCAACTTACCGATCACCAACTTACCGATCACCGTTGGTGGGCATTACGGGCACCGTTCTGGTCGACTCAATCGTCGGGACCAGCGTGACCTCTCCATCCCCCAATACAACAACGGTCGCTTCAAATAATGATTCAGGTTCTTGCTCTGCCCCACCTGCATCCGCCCCCTTGCCGACCAATCGTATTCTTTCGATCTCCATCCCCGAACTTCTCCCCTGCTTGACCAAAGACAATCCGAGCAATGCCAATCCTTCCTCATCTCCATTGATCGCCAAAGCACCCGCGACTTGCATCAGCCTGCGCCAACGTGCATCTCCGCGCCCCGGCCCCTGCCAATCCTTCCATACTTGGCTCTGCGCATCGGATTTGATCGAGACTTCTACAGGTCTTTCGTACATCTCCGAACCAATCAATGACATAGGTGCCAGTTCGGTGTACCACCCTAACGGAATCGTATAAAGCTGCGTTCGTTGCAGCAGGTCGTCCGCCCAAGGCATCCGCTTGAGACTGTTGTTGGAGAAATACACCAAGGCAATCAAGAAAAAATGGAAAATCAAAACGAGCGATACGACAAATTTTCCTATTCCTGGAAACGCTCGTAGTTGAGCCCCACCGGCGCGTTCACCTACTGAATTCTTTGTTGACATGCGGACGGAACTCACTTCACGTTTCGATGCCGCGTGGACTGGCACCAAAGAGGTTTCTAAAGTAAAAAAGCTTCGGAATTTGTAATGGTAATCGGAATCCTGTATGGAAAAAGCCAGGAATACCCGCTTCGAAAAAGCCAATCGAGCCCCGCTTGAAGAACGCAACACAAATAGTGAGCTATCCCTATGGAATCCAAAGATTCCCAATCCCCCCACAGCGCAAGCTCTTCCTATTCCCCTCAAAATGAAGAGCAAGCTTCCTCGCGAATCGTACAAACAAGTCGCACAACAATTCCCTTGGAATCTTCCAACATCCCCTGCTGCCCAGTCTGCGGTGGCAAGTTGATCGAAATCCGTGCAAAATTCCAATGCGAAAAATGCCACCGCATCTGCGAAACCTGTTGTGAAGGTGGACGGGGGTAACCCTTGACGCATCAAGCCCTTGGGGCATAGACTCTAGACCTTTTCCAAGCCACTTATTCGGTGAGATACTCTAGTGCCAGCGACTTGCGTAATCGGTTTGCAATGGGGCGATGAAGCCAAGGGGAAACTTGTAGACCTCCTCGCACCTAAACATGATGTCGTCGTCCGCTATCAAGGCGGAGCCAACGCGGGACATACCGTCGTCAGCGGCAAAGAAGTCTACAAACTTCACCACGTCCCCTCGGGCATCCTCGCACCTCAAATCCAAAACGTGATCGCACCTGGCGTCGTCATCGAACCAAATATGCTGATCCAAGAACTCAGCGGTTTGGAAGGACGCGGTATCTCCCCACGGAAAAATCTCAAAATCAGCGAACGCGCACACGTCGTTATGCCCTGGCACCTTCTCGAAGATCGGGCCATGAACAAGACCGTTGTTAGCGGCGAAAGCATCGGCACGACCAATCGAGGTATCGGTCCATGCTACCGCGACAAAGTTGGACGAACCTACGCCATGCGGATGGCCGACCTCGTTCGACCTGATCTCCCAAGCCGAATCGAAGAAATTGTCACGGCCAAACGGACGCTTCTCGCCTCACTCCTCTCCCCCGAAGAAATCTCAGAACTCGACGTTCAAAAAATCACGGCTGTTTGTCAACGATGGGCTCAATCCCTCGGCGATATGATCTGCGATACCACCTACTTCCTCCATGACCAACTCGACGCTGGAAAACAACTCCTAATGGAAGGAGCCCAAGGCTCGTTGCTCGACATCGATCACGGTACCGGCCCCGTCGTCACCAGTAGCAATGCATCCGGCGTCGGTGTCTGCAGCGGTTCAGGCGTTCCCCCACGCGCCATCAAGCGCATGATCGGTGTAGCCAAAGCTTACTCAACACGAGTTGGAGGGGGACCTTTCCCAACTGAACTGCTAGACGAGACCGGGAACAAAATTCGTGAGATCGGTCGTGAATACGGTACAACCACCGGCAGACCTCGCCGATGCGGTTGGTTCGACGCAGTCGCAGTACGCTACACCGCTCGACTCAGCGGTGCCGACTACCTCTCCCTGATGATGCTCGATGTGCTTAGCCACTTCGATGAACTCAAGGTCTGCGTCGCATACGACCTCGACGGCGAACGCACAGAGAGACTCCCATGCCAAACCGAGCAAATCCGTCGTTGCAAACCGATCTACGAAACGCTCCCCGGATGGAACCAAGATGTTTCATCCGTACGATCACTCAAAGATTTCCCCAGCAACGCAAGGCGCTATATGGATCGAATCTCTGAATTGATCTCCGTACCCTTGGGTGTCCTCTCCGTCGGCCCCGATCGCGAACAAACGATATTCCTTATCTAAATACCGTCGTGGTGAAATACCGTCGTGGTGGAAACTGATCCGTCCCATGGGCATCTTCAGTAGGCGAAAAGGAAACCGGTCTGCACAAGACCTTTCCCAATCGATAGACCCGACTCGCCTGCCCAAACACATCGCCATCATCATGGACGGAAACGGACGCTGGGCCCGCGCACGAGGCTTGCCGAGAATCGAAGGACACCGACAAGGTGCGAATTCCGTCGAAGCCGCACTGACCGCTTGTGGAGAACTCGGTATCCCCTATCTAACTCTCTACGCCTTCTCGAATGAAAACTGGAAACGCCCCAAGGAAGAACTCGACTTCCTCATGGGCCTCCTGAAAACCTATCTTGCCAATCAAACCGATCGCCTCATCAAGAACGGCGTGCGACTTCAAGTCATCGGGCGACGCAATAGCCTCTCCAAGGACGTGATCCAAGCGATAGATCTCGCAATCGAGAAGTGCAAAGGTGGCACGAAACAAACCCTAATCCTCGCCATCAACTACGGATCCCGACAAGAAATCGTCGATGCGGTTCGCGAAATCGCATCTGAAACCCAATCAGGTACACTTTCCGTCGATGCCATCGATGAAACCACCATCGCAAACCACCTCTATACACGTGACTACCCTGACCCCGATCTACTGATTCGCACCAGTGGTGAAATGCGTATCAGTAATTTCTTACTCTGGCAAATTAGTTATGCAGAACTTCTCGTAACCGATAAAGCCTGGCCAGAATTCGGGAAAGAAGACCTCTACGCTGCAGTCGCCGAGTACGGAAAACGTGAACGACGCTTCGGAGCCATCTAACGAGGTATCTCAACCGTGTGGACCGCATCTCTAACTACCCCACTGATTGCAACCCTCTGGATTGCCATCCTTCTGATTTCCCTTTGCACCGTTGCCGTCGCCCTTTGGGCTTATGCATTGCATTACACCAATCAAAAATTACAACGAGACCTACTCGACGCAAAACAATCCGCACTCAGCGATCCACTTACCGGCCTACAGAACCGACGCGCTTGGGACCAATTTCTCGAATCCTTGGATCGCCAAGCTACCGACAATCCCACCTCATGCACCGACTTGTGGATGATCGTCTTGGATGTCGACCAGTTCAAACGCGTCAACGATCAGTTCGGTCACCAAATCGGCGACCAAGCCCTCACCGAACTCTCGATGAGATTACGGCATGCATTCTCGAGCGCAAGACTCTTTCGAATCGGCGGAGAAGAATTCGCTGTTGTAACCAAATCGACCCAGAAAGAACTACAAGGCAAAATCGAACGATTCCTCAAGGACTTGCGAAACAACCCTATGCAATGCTCAAACACTTCCATAACCCTCTCCTGCAGCGCTGGCGCCGAGAGTTTCTCCCAAGCCCCCACAAAACAAGCAGCCCACCCAACAGTTCCACGAAATACCGATATCAAACAAAAATACGACTCCAACGTATGGTTTCACCAAGCTGACCTTGCCATGTACGATGCAAAGCGACTCGGAGGCGACCAAGCC
>JBEICB010000135.1:0-12308 GCA_040373655.1 Pirellula sp.
CACACGCAGCAACCGGGCCCGGGTTGGGTCCGATAGGCTTTGCATCCAAGCGATCATGGAGGGGGCAGAATTCATGTGGACTGAGGTATTCGCGGGAACGGGTCAGGTGGATCGGAGTACGATAGTGTCGGCAACTGCCGGCTACCAATTCATCCGCTTATCCGGATGAAAGATTAACAGGTCGGAATGGATTCGCAAGGTTGTTTGGGTCGGTTTTTGGGATTGCCGTTGCAAATTCTACGGAAATCAGTACGATCTTCGGTCTATTGGAAATAGTTGGTTTTTTGAAAGTCGTCATTGAACGAGAAGAATTCGAGAATGCCGGTAACGAAAGAACGAAAAGACGAAATTATTAAGGACTTTCGCAAGCACGACGGAGACAACGGTTCTCCCGATGTACAGATTGCGATGTTGACAGAGCGAATCAACGGAATGACCGAGCATATGCGTGGTGCTGTCCGAGATTATTCGAGCCGACGCGGGTTGCTGAAAATGGTCAGCAAGCGGCGTGCATTGCTGGATTACGTCCGCAAGCATGAGCCACAAAGATATGTTGATCTAATTACGAGACTAAACATCCGTAAATAGTTTTCCGGCGGGTGGGCCGATTGGCTCGCCTGTTTATTCGTTTCAGCGATCGTCGCGATTAGTCCCGCTTGACACCGCTCGCGGTGCGAGGCCAGTTTGGAATTATTTTGATTGGGATCCTCGACAGGCTTCGTCTAGATAGTTTGTCGAGGGCTGAATTGAATATGCCTGAGGCGTCGCTTGCCGAACGGGGGTGACGTTCCAGAGGTCAGTTCATCATTTGGTCGGATCTCAAATTGTAGTTCCGAGTGTTGAGAACCGGGTAGAGACTTTTAGACATGCTCTGGTGGTGGACGGACAAAACAGAGCTGGAATAATGAAGAAAGTTTGTCAGGGTAGTTGATCGCGAGGGTCGGCGGTTTGGATGCGTAATGCTTCATCGATTGAAGAGGCCTAGCAAAGTACGCGGGGACTCGCTTGGCAAAAATTTTCCCGAGACTTGGGAGTTAACCGATCAGGGTTTGGTGGAAGAGAGAATTGAGGATCGATCCCGGTCTGCGTTGGGGTAGGAAGGTCTGAAAAGCAGGGTTAGGCAAGAGAAGATGCATTGGCTTTAGGAGTAACCAGGTTATTTCATAGGGGTTGAGGGTTGCGGGAAGCATTCGCGACGAAATCGAGAGTGGGCATTGTCTGACTGGAACTGGAAATTGTGTTTAGCTCTTAGTACGGTTAGATGCTTGTTGCCAGAAGAGAGAATTTTTTGTTTGTGTTTTTGACCGTTTTGTGGTTCTTTGAGGGAATGCTATAGGAGTCGTAGGCAGGAGCATAACCCACGTCGCGGCGAGGAAGACTTAAGTGGCTTCGACCGCGAAGACGTAAGCAGGTGCAGTCGTTTGAATAAGTGAATAAGTGTTTGTAGAGAGGATAGGAATATCGTGAAGATTCGAGTAGAGAAGCAAATTGGCGATTCGGTGTTGTCTTTTGAAACCGGGCAATTGGCCAAGCAAGCCACGTCGTGTGTGCTATGTCAGTATGGTGAAACGGTTGTGTTGAACGCTGTAACCACCGGTCCATCGCGTCCGGGTACAGATTTTTTCCCGTTGACCTGCGATTACCGTGAACGATTCGCGGCCGCTGGTAAGTTCCCAGGGGGATTCATCAAGCGAGAAGGTCGTCCGACGACCAAAGAAACGTTAACGAGCCGATTGGTCGACCGGCCAATTCGCCCTCTGTTCCCTGAAGGTTTTATTGATGAAGTTCAAGTTCAGTCGATCGTAATGAGTAGCGACACTCAGAACGACGCCGACGTATTGGCGATGAACGGGGCGGCCGCTGCACTTTTCGTTAGCACTTTGCCCTTTCTCGGTCCGATCGCATCGGTTCGTATTGGGCGAATCGATGGAAAGTTTATTCCGTTCCCGACGGTAAACCAACTCGACGAGAGCGACTTGGACATGATCGTTTCGGCAAACGAGCGCGAAGTGGTCATGATCGAAGGATTCGGTCAGGAAATTCCCGAAGCTGAGATGCTCGACGCGATCAAATACGCACACAGCATTTGCCGTGAAGTGATCGCCTTGCAGAAAGAGTTGTTTGACAAGATCAAGCCAGTGCGAATGGTTTTCCAATCTCCGGACGATTCCGCATTGATCGCCAGCTTGCGTCAAAAGTACTTTGATCGTTTCCGTGATGCGAAGCAGATCGATGGCAAGCAAGATCGTAATGAAGCTTGTGCAAAGCTACGAGAATTGGCGTTGTCTGAGATGATTCCAGACCCGCAAGCAGAAGGCGCCTTGGGCGTGAACGTATTCCATCGTGCATGGCATACATTGGAAAACCAAGTGGTTCGAGAACTGATTTTGGCTGGCACGCGTGCAGACGGCCGAGACTCCAAGAGTCTGCGTCCGATATATTGCGAGACAGATTTGCTTCCTCGAACTCACGGTACTGCGGTTTTCCAACGTGGAGAGACACAAGCGTTCATTACAGTGACGCTTGGCACACCTCGCGATGAGCAACGCATTGATGGATTGATGGATGAGTACAGCAAGAAGTTCATGCTTGACTATAACTTCCCACCGTTCTCCGTGGGTGAGTGCAAGCCGAACCGAGGTCCAGGACGCCGCGAAATCGGTCACGGGATGCTCGCTGAGCGTTCTCTCGAGCCAGTGTTGCCAGACCCGGATGATTTCCCATACACCATCCGTTTGATCAGCGATATCCTCGAGAGCAACGGTTCGTCGTCGATGGCTTCGGTTTGCGGCGGTTGCTTGGGATTGATGGTTGCCGGCGTTCCGATTACTAACCCAGTTGCTGGTATCAGCATTGGTTTGGTACGCGAGAAGGATGACCGCTACACGTTGCTTACCGACATCATCGGTGATGAAGACCACCATGGCGACATGGACTTCAAGATTGCGGGTACACAGAACGGTATTACCGGTATTCAGTTGGACCTGAAGATTGACGGCATCAGCGAAGAGATTATCCGTGCGACGCTCAAGCAAGCACGCGAAGCACGCATCGAAATTCTGCGCAAGATGCTTACTTGCATCCCGCGTCCTCGCACTGAGATTAGTCGGTATGCTCCGCGTTTGCTACGCACCAAGATCGATCCAGATAAGATTGGCTTGTTGATCGGGCCGGGCGGAAAGAACATCCGAGCAATCCAAGAAGATACCGGAGCGACGATCGACGTCGATGATGAGGGCAACGTAACAGTAGCAAGCTCCGACGCAGAGTCCGCAAAGGCTGCACTCGGTCGTGTAGAAGCTTGCACAGCTACCGTCCAAATCGGCAAGATTTACGACGGGGTTGTCACCAGTGTTCGCGACTTCGGAGCGTTCGTTGAGATTCTTCCAGGCAAAGACGGACTGGTTCACGTCAGTGAGCTTTCCAGCGGATACGTTTCAAGCGTAGATGCTGTTTGCCGTGTTGGAGATCCGATGAAGGTTATCGTTATCGACATTGATGACCATGACCGCGTTAAGCTGTCGCGTCGTCGTGCATTGGAAGAACTCGGCCTTGAAGACGACTTGGCAGTTGCCGAGAACAACGACGATGGGTTCGGTAGCGATGGCGATGACATCGGCTTTGATGATGGCCGTGAGCGATTTGATCGCGGCGGCGATCGCGGCGGTGATCGTGGTGGCGACCGCGGTGGAGAGCGGGGTGGCGAGCGTCGCTCCCGTGATGACCGTGGCGGCGACCGCGGTGGTGATCGAGGCGGCGATCGAGGCGGATTCCGTCGCAGAGGCGGTAGCGGTGGCGGAGGCGGAGGCGGCCGTGGTGGCGACCGAGGCGGTCGCGGTGGCCGAAGTGGTGGCGGTGGCGGTGGTGGACGCGGCGGAGACCGTGGCGGCGATCGCCGGTAATGCGATTTGCGAAAGGTTCCTTCCTTTGGGAAGCCAAAGGAAGTGAGATTCGTAAATCACAATGATCCCAAATTCAACAACACCGGCGATACCTCGTCGGTGTTGTTTTTCTACATGGCAGCGCAAGGCACCGAAGGCATGAGTTCAGAAATCAAATCAACAGGTGAAATCGTCAACTATCGACTGTCCACGCGGCCTGAGGAGCTTGCATGCCTTGAGATCGCAAGGGAATGGGTTGCCGAGCGATCCGCGAATCGCAGTAGCGGAAACGCTACTGGTAACTGGAGTGCGTTAGCTTTGTCTACCGGGCGTGGCCAAGCTGCCGAATGCCTCGCTAGAGAACACGACGAAGCCAAATTAGCACTATGGTACATCGACCAGTTTCAGCAGCAAAAAGCTCAACAACACTGTCGGCTGTGCAATATGAGTACTCCCGATGGATCCTCAAAGGTTGTCGTTGTAGAGCCGCCGGCGAACTTATCGATCGAGTGTTGTGCTGATGCCCCGGTACAAGAAATCGACTTGGCGATAGTTCCGTTGACACATCAAGGGGAACAAGAGCTATCGAGAGATTTTCTGCAGCAGTGTTACGATCGACTGAAAATCGGCGGTGCCTTAATCGCTGCTGTAGATCACGCAAAAGACACTTGGTTGCACGACCAATTAAAATCTTTTGAAAAGAGTGTTCGTGTCAGGCCATTTACATCATCGCGAGGATACTGGATCGAAAAGACGAAAGCTCTGAAAAAGCTAAAGGACTTTTCTTGCGATTTAGCATTTCGTGATTGCGATGAATTGATCCACTTGGTTACGAGGCCGGGTGTTTTCTCCCATCGTCAATTAGATAATGGTGCCCGGCAATTGCTCGATGCGGTCGATGTATATCCTGGTGCAAGCTTGATCGATATAGGATGTGGTAGTGGATCGGTAGCGCTGGGGTTAGCCATGCGCGACGGGAGTGCCAAGGTTCATGCGGTGGATTCGAATGCGCGTGCTCTATGGTGCGTCGAACAAGGATGTTTGAAGAACAAGGTCAAGAATCTAACGACAGAATTGAATGCCAATGGGGACTATCTTCATCCTGGTTCGTTTGACATGGCTTTGGCAAATCCACCTTACTTTGGCGATTTTCAGATCGCCGAGAAGATGATTCAGGCTGCCTTGCGTTCACTTCGGCCAGGCGGACGATTGGTTCTGGTATCAAAACAGCCAAGTTGGTACGAAGAGAATATGCCGAAGTGGTTTGATGAGTGTGAGGTTTTTCCTTCAGGTCGGTATCACATCGCCTCGGGGGTTAAACCTAAAGCCACCTGATCGGGGAAAGCCTCCCGAGAAGAATCGGGAGGCAAAGAGTCCTGTACTATAGAACGTTTAAGCCAGTGGCGTCAGGTAAACAGGTTCAGATCAACAGGCCAGATGAGCCAGTCGATGGAATTTCGACGGCTCTGAAACTTCTGCTAGACGAGACTTACTGGGCAAGGTGGTGCCAGAGGCGACTTGAGGCGCGGATACCACGGTAGAAGTCATCCAAACAGAATTTTTCGTTCGGGCTATGAGCGCCGTCGTCGTCGAGTCCCCATCCGATGAGCAACACATCGCAATCCAGGGCATCGACCATTTGTGCAACGATCGGGATCGAACCTCCTTCGCGGATCAAGACCGGTTTGACCCCGAATCCTTCTTCGACGGCGTTGACGGCTCCACGCATGTATTTTGAGTCTGGGTTAACTACAACCCCCCGACCGCCGTGCAGATCGATGACTTCGACACGTACGCCCGGAGGTGTGTGAGTTGCGATGAACTTGCGCAATTGTTCACCGACGGTTTTAGGATCTTGGTTTGGGACGAGACGGAAACTTATTTTTGCACCGTTCCAGGACGGAATTACCGTTTTGCCTCCTTCACCTTGGTAACCACCCAACAGTCCATGGACATCAAAGGTTGGGCGAGCCCAACGGCGTTCGAGCGTCGTGTACCCTTCTTCTCCGGTGAGTGCATCAACCCCGAGGCTATTGGCAAATCGTTCATCAGAGAAACCCAAGTTCTGCCACATTTGGCGTTCCGAAGGTTCGAGTTCGACGACAGAGTCATAGAATCCGGGGAGCTGAATTTTTCCGTCCGGCGTTTTGATTTCGGTAAGGATACGGGCAAGGGCCAGTGCGGGGTTGGTCACTGCGCCACCGAAAGAACCCGAGTGCAGGTCCATTTTGGGACCATGGACACGTAGTTCGAAGTATGCGATACCTCTCAGACCGTAGGTAATGGCTGGTTGTCCCTTCGCGTATTGGGAGGAGTCGCTAATCACGATGACATCGCAAGCCAATCGGTCTGCGATTTGCGGCAACTTAGCCTCGAGGACTTCGCTTCCTTGCTCTTCCTGTCCCTCAATCAGGAACTTGATCTGGAGGGGAAGTTTTTCACCGCAAGCTTTCCATGCGAGGACGCTTAGTACGTGAGTGAGCATTTGACCTTTATCGTCGGTGGAACCGCGCGCGTAGATATTTCCGTCGCGGATTTCCGGCGAGAAGGGTGGAGATTTCCAAAGGTCGATTGGGTCGGCGGGTTGAACATCGTAGTGACCATAGACAAGCACTACCGGTTTGCCCGGAACGGGGTCTGTCTCTGCGTACACCAGGGCGGGGCCGTCCCCTGGAATCAAATCGGTCTTTAGGCCCGCCTCTCGGAATCGGTCGGCAACCCAGTTAGCCGCTTGAGCCATCTCGGTCTTCTTGGTACTGTCTGCCGAAATGCTCGGTATCCGAAGCAATTCAAAGAGTTGTTCCAAGTGGCGTTGTCGGTTGAGATTCAAAAATTCGTCGAGTTTCGAAAAATTCGTCATGTTTATCCTTGGAAAATAATTGCTACCCGTAAAATTGTGCGATGAACGCCCTTTAGAATATACCGAATCGTTCGGGGGGTGTCCCCCGGATTCGGAGCTTCTCGTGAATCAACCTCAGAACGCACAGGCAATTGTCCACACTTATGGAATTTAGAGCGTTGCAGCTTTGCCGATCTCAAGGTTCCGTTTATACCTTACCGGGCAGTAGGACACTTGGAGAAACAAATCGCTGTGTAGCTTGTGGGCGGTTGGGCCACGCAGAAGAAGGATGACAAGGAGACAGGTAATGTCGCAGTCGAACGCAGCCGTTGTTGAACCAGATGTAAAACCAGCCGATCCGGATAAGAAGCCGAAGAGGCAGCCAAGGTATCACGTCATTTTGTGGGACGACCCCGAACATACCTATGATTATGTAATTCGTATGATGAAGGAGCTGTTTCATATGTCCGAAACGGCGGGGAGACAATTGGCTGAACAAGTAGACAAAACGGGTAAGGCGATTTGTTTAACGACTACCCTTGAACATGCCGAGCTTAAGCGCGATCAGATTCGCGCATTCGGTCGGGATCCGATGAGTATGAAATCCAAAGGTAGCATGTATGCTTCGATCGAACCGGCTCCTTGACCCGTTGGTCCGTTGATCGATGCAGTATTCAGTTCCGCCGCTTTTGAAATCGTTTCAAGTTTGATTGGGAAAACCGTCTACGGAATTCTGCTCGTGTTTTAATCTGAGCTATGCGGGCTCGACGGTTTGATTCGAGCAACGTGTTTTTACTCAGGGAGTTCTCTGTGTGCTTGGCAAGCCCTTGAAAGGCAGATATAGTCGAGATCTTGTCTTTTCGTTAAGTTCAGGAATCAGAAATAACAGGAATCTTTACCTCAGGAGGATAGAGGATGATCAGTTTACGGCAATCCGTTAGACTTGATGGTTCGGCTGGACCGATGATCAGACTGGGCATCTGGTTGATCGCTTCCATTTGGTTTGTAGTCGGTGCGCATAATGCAACTGCATTAGGGCAGTCCGCATCGACGCAGCCTGGCACAGTTGCACCCAGCACAGTTGCACCACCGAAGCATGATGATGACGAGCACCTTGCGCTCATGCATTTGGTTGAGTCTCTAGAACCCTATCATGCGAAATCCCAAATTCGCGGAGGAATGGTTGTTTCCGGATCGACGACGATGCAGTCCCTTGCGCGCTCTTGGCTGGAGCGATTCACCAAGTTTCATCCGGAGGTTAGTTTCACCAAGGGAAAAGAGGGGACTGATGCGGCAATTCAAGAAATTTCGGAGAACCCTCAAGTCATCGCAGGGGCCAGTCGGCCGTTGACAGAGAGTGAGTTGGAGGGACTAAAGAGTGCCAAGTGTAAAGAGCCTATTGCGATAATCGTAGCACTTGACCCTCTAGCACTTTACGTACACAAAGACAATCCTATCACCAGCATTACACCCGAGCAGTTGGAGTCAATTTTTCGTGCTCCCAACGCCGGAAAGGCATCGCATGCTGCAACTTGGGGGGATCTTGGCTTGACCGGCGAATGGGCCAAGGAGCCGATTCGTATTCATGGTAGAAGTGATGTCAGCGGCACGACAGGGTTCATCAAGCAGTGGATTGTGGGTGGAGGAGAGTTAGCTAAAACAACGGAAGTTCACGCGACCAATGTTGCTGCGACCCAAGCGGTTGGCAAAGACAAATTTGGTGTTGCGCTTTGTGGTTTTGGTGACCATAACGATCAAGTTCGAGCGGTTCCTTTGGTCTTACAAGGAGTTGCTGTTGAGGCAAACGAAGAGAATTTTCTAGCTGGTCGATACCCGTTCGTACGTCCATTAATGCTGATCATCGATCGAGCTACGATGAAAACAGATGGTGGATTACGCGAGTCTATCCTTCGTTATGTTTTGAGCCGTGACGGGCAATTGGAGGCGATTCGAGCTGGATTCTTTCCAATCGATCCGGCATTCATTCGCAAG
Source organism: Pirellula sp. (assembly GCA_040373655.1). GTDB lineage: Bacteria > Planctomycetota > Planctomycetia > Pirellulales > Pirellulaceae > JBKCUI01. The sequence continues at coordinate 8,713 of JBEICB010000135.1, forward strand.
CAACTCGATAGTATCAGCGGTCCTGCCGTTAGGTAAAAATCCTGGCTTCATCTCTCCTCAATGAACATCAATTTACCCTCCGACACGGGAGTTCCGTAGTTCCGCTGGTCTGGCAGGTGAAGGGAATCTAAAAATGAAAAATCAAGCGTATGTAGCGGTGCTGAGCTTATTAATTGTCTATTGGAGCGGTGCTCTATCGGTTGTCCAGGCACAAAGCTGGCTGGGGTTCAATGCTGCGGTTCCAAAGGTGGCACCGGGATATGGAACATCGGGTGCAGTTGGGACTCCTGGAACCTACAGTGTTCCGGGAGTTGCGATTACTACGCCTGGAACTTCTCCTTCTGCCACTGTGCCGTCCCTGGTTCCTGCTTCTCGCACTTGGAAACTCGGGGTTGTCGTGCGGAACACGGATACGGGCGCGATCGTTCAGACTGTGGAACCTGGAAGCGCAGCGCAAGTGGCGAACATCGTACCGGGAGATGTAATCCTTGCGGTATCGGGAACTCGAATCGGAGAGTTTGATGGAAGGGTGGTTGATATTGGGGAAGAGCTAAAGCGTTATGTAGACGGTTACGGGCGTGTCTCGTTGTTAATGTTGGATTCCCGTACTCGTGCGTTGCGTGCGAATGTTGTTACGTTGCAAGCGACTTCGACGGCTTTAACGGGTTCGGCTTCAGTGGCGGACTTGTCGAGTCTGCCTGCAGGAGCAGTATTGACGGTTCAATTGCAAAATGCTTCGAAACCGTTTGTAGAAGTCGCGGGTGGAAAAGCGGTCTTACGCTCAGAAGGCTCGGGGCCCTTTCGATTCGAATTACATATAGATCCACGGTATCTCGATACTCGCGATGTTTATCAGCTAAGCGGGTGGGTTAGTTGGAATAACCAAGTTATTTATCAGCTACGTCAGCCCGTTGTTGTTTCTCCCGCTAACTTAGCTCAGCCGTTGTCGTTGATTTTGGAGCGGGCTGCCACGACGGTTGCAGTTAATGGGACCAGTGTGCCGCAAGGAACTTTTCCAGGGATAGCGACTCCAGTCAGCACTCAATTTCCGACGCAGCCAAACGGAAGCACCAATACGGTCACTGCGGCTTATCCTGCCACCCCGGCACTTCCGGGCGCGATGAACACAGACGCATTGAATCAAGTCTTCGTATCGTTGCTCGGACGCCAGCCCTCCAGTCGGGAACTGATCGCTTGGCAGTCTTATATGCAACAAGGGCACACATTAAATGACGTTGCTGCTAAGGTCATGGCGACTCCTCAATTCAAGGAACGCTATGCGACTGATTCTCTTTACGTACAGCAGGTAATTCAAACGCTAACTGGCAAGTTACCAACGAGCAATGATGTGAATTATTGGGTTGGACGTCTTCAGACGCTTGGCTCCCCGGAAAAAATGATCGCAGAGCTTTTGTCTCAAAATCGCTAGTTGGTAGATAGCTTGAAACCGGGTTCTAAATCAACAGGTCGTCCATGGTCGATTGCATCCGTGTGTCGACGATACGAGTAGTACCTGTAACGGTCATTCCTAGTAGCCAAAGGTTCTGATGTAGGACTTACACGAGCCTTTGTATGTCTTCGAGCCAGTAAACGGGCCACCGGGATCTGTCCGCAATCGTTTGCGCGTCAATTTTGTGAAGGACAAAGACAAAAGGAGAGGGACCTTCCGTGTCGGCAATTGCTGGACTGCTCAGCATATTGAAACGTAGATCTCCGACTAGTCGCCATTCACGTTCAACGCTCCAGTCCCTTGATGTTCGTGTTGCCTTCTCAGTGCTTGTTTGGTGTTGGGATGGTAGTTCGTTTTTTAAACCAGTGCGGATCGGTTGAGCAAAACACTGTTCTTCTTCGGGGAGGATGCTTATTTGCTCGGTTGGCAAATACTTCACTGGTCGTGCGCCGAGAAAAGAAAGCCAAAGCGTCGGGATTGCGATGCCATATGGTTCCCAGTCCCAGCGTGCAAGATGAGATTGAAAACCTCGCATTTTTTCTAGCTTGGCGAGCGTGTTAGCTGTGAAGCAGACGGTTGATCGGGTTCCGCGTCGATGTATGTTTGAAGCAATCAATCGTTGCGTCGTTAGGATCCGATAGAGAGATTCGAGTGGTGATGGCGAGGGGTTGAATGCAAGTCGGAAGGCTTCATCGAGTAGATCCATCGACGATTGATCAGGCCAACCTGATTGTCTTGCACGAGTGCAATGGATCAGATATTCAGTATTCTCGTATGTCGATGCAGGAATTGGAGCAATAGGTTGTTGCGTGTAAGGTGTAGGTCGACGCGAACAGGACCACAAAGAGGGTGGTGCAGGGTGCTCGTGAATCCGACCTTTAGATTGACTTGAAAACCACAGTACTGCTCCTTGGCCATTAAGATTCAGAAGTAGTTGTTTCTGTTTTGCTGTCATCGGATTCGGTACGACGATGCGTACGGAATGAGGGGGGATTTTCGTGCACGCTAGACGTTGATCTAAGCAGTATGCTACGGTACCTCCTGGCTTTATCGAAAGAGCGAGGACTTCATCTGCGCAGAATGCTACGACAAAATCGCTGGTATAACGGCGTTCCCTTTTGATGGAATTTATCAGTTCGAGGGGGCTTGCTAAAGCAACACGATAGGCAGGAATTTCAAGTTGTTTACATGCGTAAAGAATGCTATCTGCGGATGGAGCTGAGTCAGGGATTAATATTGCTGACTCTTGTTCTTTTGCGTGACGCAATGCAAGCAACAGGTTGCTTTGCCACGCGGGGGAAAGAAAGTCGTTTCGTGTATAGTGAGAAGAAATCAGGCCGACGAAATGGCGACGCGGAAAAAAGGTCGTCGCAGCATGCTCGTTTGGGGTAAAAGCCAATTGGATGCCGGGGCTAAGACATTCAACGAGATTTTCACCAAAAGAGAAGTATCGGCAGGCGTCTTCCACGGAAACCACTACCCGTTGCTGTTCAATCAAAGAGGTATCCATCGATCCGGTTCCTCAGGGATGTATTGGTCGGTCCACTGCCTAACGATGGGGGCGGATTCCCTTGTTTCATGATTTTTGTAGCGACGCTCGGAGATGACACATCGAGGTAAAAAACTACGTTTGGCAAGTCGGGGAATTGGGGCCGAATTGAAGTAAAGGCTTTGCGACACCCTGACTTGGAGGTCTCCTGAGGGATCAAGATAGCGTACAATGTCCGAAAAGTTTCTGATTTGGTTTCGAATATTTTTCAAGAGCGGGTCGTCATGTCTGAAGGTAAGGAAAACACTGCTACTGGTGAATCGTATGAAGGTGGTGTGTCGGCGACGAAGCTGTTTTACGGGTTGGCGAGCCAGGAGATTTCGAAGGTATTTGTTGGTCAGGATGAATTGGTGACCACGGCTTTGATTGCTTTGGTTTCCGGGGGACATGTATTGATTGAAGGTGTTCCTGGATTGGGAAAGACCTTGTTTGTAAAAACATTGGGGCGAGTGACGGGTTGCCAATTCGGTCGGATTCAATTCACGGCGGATTTGATGCCATCGGACGTTACGGGGGCTCCCATTTTCGACATGAAGACACAGGATTTTCGATTCCGGCCAGGGCCGGTTTTCACGCAGTTGTTGTTAGCGGACGAGA
>JBEICB010000320.1:0-4469 GCA_040373655.1 Pirellula sp.
AACCTGGCTGACGCTATGCCCGCCACCTTTCAAGGTCACTTCCGTACCCCACTGGATTCCAATCCGCAACTTGGTCCGTAAAACTTCCAGTTCCTCTTCAGAAAAGGAATTGAGTTTTGCAGCAACTTTGGACAGTCCTCGCGGCTCAAACAGTGCATAGCCATTTCGCATCTCCCATAACCGCTGCGACGAGTTCCCGAGAGCCTCCCCAATATCCTCAAGGCAGTCAACCTGACACTCTGCCGATTGTCCAATCTGACCACCTACCGGGACGAAATAGTTTCTATACACAGTTCCAGCACCACACGAAATCGCGCAAGCAGGCCCCTGCGTACCATCGTTTTCATAACCGCCAATCCCATGCTCGGGGGTCACGTTCGGCCCAACCATTTCCAACAAATTGAACTGCGAAGCAGCTTGGATCAATGCATTCTCATTGCGTGAATCACGATGCAGTTCCTTCACATTCCCAACCCACTCTTCGATAGTCAATCTGCCAATTGGTACCGGCAAGCCTTCGCATTGAGTGCGCAATTCCCCTAGTGTCGGTATCTCCAATCTACCAAACCGATACCTCGCTCCGGACACTCGCGATACGAGATGTTCTCCTTCAAGCTCGACCCAAGCGCGAACTTCTTTTGGATTGCGTTCAGTAAACCCCATCAACTTGGTGAACCAATCCTGCTTCGATGCTGGTGGTCGCTCTCCACTTCCTCGCGATGGGCGATTGATTCCTTTCTTCGCGGCCCATGACAGTACAAAGTCACGCTGGATCCCCGGCTCAGGCGACGCGCAATCCCCTCGCACCCGATCCGTCCGCCTAAGCTTTGCTAGTTCATCAAAAACATTCGCTGGCGTCGCCAGCCCCCTTCGCAACAACCAGCAAGCAATCACCGTACCAGTCCGTCCTATGCCACCAAAACAATGGACATATACACGGCCTCCACCCTGCAATCCCTTTTCGATCGCCTCAACGATCTCGTCCATCAGGGCAAAACTCGGTATACCGTTGTCCCGGATCTCAAACCGACGGCAGTCAACAACTTCGCCATCCTTTTCTGCAATATCTCTGAAGATTCCATCGTAGGGACTAAACAGTTGATTGTCGTAATTGCGTTCGTCGAGTTCCATCAGATTGATGATCGTTCGAACCCCTAGGTCATAAAGCCCCTGTAGCCTCTCGCGACTCCCCGCTAGGTCCGGTTTGCCCGCATAGGCTCCCGCAAGCACCTTGTCACGCTCTCCCCAGTACATCCGACCAAGCCTAGAAATCAACCCGTCAGATGAGTCCGATCGCATCATTTAAATCCTATAACAAATCCACAATCATCGCATGTTTTGCTCAACAACATCGCTTTCCGGCAAACTAGTGACCCAGCACATAGGCAAAAATCAGGGGTGCTACGATCGTCGCATCGCTATGGATCATAAACTTCGGACAATCTGCCTCGAGTTTGTTCCAAGTGATCTTCTCATTGGGTACCGCACCGCTATATCCCCCATAGCTTGTCTCCGCATCGGAGATCTGCGAGAAATACGCCCAGCGTCGGATGTTCGCTTCATCTAAGTCTTGGATCCACATCGGAACCGCACAAATTGCAAAGTCCCCCGCAATCCCTCCACCAATTTGAAAGAATCCAATCGGACGTTTCTGGGAAAGTTCCTTGTACCACAAAGCCAAATGCTCCAACTGCTGCGTACCCGTCTTCAACGCAGCGTGCGATTTGACGGTCCCGTCCATCACTCTCGCCGTGAACATATTCCCCAACGTGCTGTCCTCTATCCCCGGCGAATAAATGGGGATCCCAGCCTCCTTCGCAGCGATCATCCAAGAATGCTCTCGAGGAATCTGATAATGCTGTTCAAGATCCTTGTCATCCAAAATTCGGAACATGTACTCATACGCAAAATATTGCTTACCGGCTTCCGCAGCATCTTTCCAGTACTTCGATAACCTATCTTGCATGTGCATCATCACAGTTTCGGGAATACAAGTATCCGTAACTCGGTTGTATCCACTATCACGCAAATCGACTTCGTCTTGCGTGCTCAAAGCTCGCCAGTTGTCGATCACTTTGTATTCGTTATGTGCAAAGAGATTGAACAGATCCTCCTCTAAATTCGCCGCTGTACAAGAGATTGCATGAATCTTCTTGTTGCGAATCATCTCAGCCAAAGAAATCCCCAATTCCGCTGTACTCATCGCTCCCGCCAAAGAAACCAACATCGCACCGTTATCTTGCTCGACGAACTTCTTGTACGCCTTCGCCGCAGATAAAGTCTCGCGAGCGTTATAGTGCCTGTAGTGCTTCTCCATGAATGCAGAGACATTTCCAGTTAGATTTGCAGAATGATTTGCCGTATTCTTCATCGCTAATCTCTCCAAGACCTATGCAATAAAATTGAATGGTGTCACAGGCTAAGTCGCCCAGAAAATGATACAAGACGCGAAATGTCTCGCGTCTTGTCGAAAATATTTAAAATTTCATGTATCTATGATCTAACCGATCGGTGTCGATCAGATCGCGAGCAAGAGACGACTGGGGGCCTCAAGATATGCGATGATGTCGTTAAGGAACCGCGCTGCCGTTGCTCCATCAACCAACCGGTGATCGTATGCCAAACTCAATGGCATCATCAAACGAGGCTTGATCGAGTCGTCGTCCATCACCGTGGCTAACTTCCTAGATCGCCCAACCAAAAGAATCGCAACTTCGGGCACGTTGACAATCGGTGTTGAATACGTTCCCCCAATCGCACCGAGATTGCTGATGGTGAAGGTACCACCTCGCAGATCCGCAACCGCAAAATCATTGTTGCGAACCCGATTCGACAACTCCGACAATGCATAAGCAACATCCGGAATCGACATGCGATCGGCATTCTTCAACGTCGGAACAACCAATCCACGATCTGTGTCGATGGCAATCCCAAGGTTCACGTAGTCCTTGTAGATGATCTGTTCATTCTCCATGTCGATCACCGCATTCAACGCCGGATGATGCTTCAGTGCAGTAGCAACCGCCTTGATCAAAAACGGCATCGTCGTAAGCTTGATCCCACGCGAAGCATAATCGTCCTTGCTCGATTGACGAAACGCCTCTAACTCCGTCACATCGGCATCATCAAAATTCACCACACGAGGAACCGTCGACCATGACTTGTCCATCTGATTGGCGATCGTCTTACGAATCTTCGTAAGACGATCCACACGAATTGGACCATAGTCGTCAGTAGCAGCAGTACCTGGACGATCCCCGGCGGGTTTACCCGCTCCACCCTTCGAAGCACTTTCGCTTGCTGGTGCACTGGCGGGAACTGCCGTAGCCGCAGAAGCCTTCGCAGCTTGATTCTGATTTGCATTGCGGACGATCGAAAGGACATCCTCTCGTGTGATCCGCCCATGCTCGCCACTCCCCGTCACTCCGGTTAGATCAACGCCAACCTCGCGAGCAAAACGTCGAATCGCCGGCCCGGCAGGTATGACGTCTTCGTCCCCGGAAGATGTCGGTGCGGAAGCAGTAGGAACTGCAACTGGCGCTGCAGCAATCGGCTTGACCGCCACTGGGGCAGGAGCAACGGATACTGGTGAGACGGGTACTGGAGAAACCGGTGCCGGGGCAACAGGTGCCTTCGCAACCGGTGCCGGCGAAACCGTTGCAGATTGCGCTGCATTCGACGGGGCTGCAGTTGAAGGCGCAGGCGTAGAACCCGCTGGCGATGCCTGTGAAGCAGGTGGAGTCGATGCAGCAGGGGCTGCAGCCGCAGATCCCTCTAGCGTCCCGACCACCTGGCCAACCTTGACCGTCTCACCTTCCTTCACAGTCAAGCTCAATAACTTGCCCGCTTGCGGACTCGGTACCGCAACCGTCGCCTTGTCGGTCTCAAGCTCAAACAAGGCTTGATCCTTTTTCACCGTGTCGCCAACCTTGACATACACTTCGAGAACATCGCCAGACTCGACGCCTTCTCCAAGCGACGGCAACTTGATTTCTATAGCCATGAGTTGTTGATTTTTAAGTAAATGAAGGGAAGAAACAGAGTTGCCGAACGACTATGCGTACAGCGGATTGGGCTTTTCAGGATCCACTCCGAGATCCTTGATCGCTTGGGCGACCTCCTTGGCAGGAATCACTCCCGCACGACTCAATCGATACAACGCCGCGATCGTAACCGATGCCGCATCGACTTCAAAGTGACGTCGCAACGTCGGACGTGTTTCGCTGCGCCCCATCCCATCGCAACCGAGCACGTAGTAGTCTTGGTCGAGGTAAGGCATCAATTGCTCACCTACCGCTCGGACGTTGTCGCTCGCGGAAATAATCGGACCCTTTACTCCTTCGAGCACACTCTGAATATAACTCTTGCGTGCCGGCTGGTCTGGGTGAAGCATGTTCCAACGCTCCACGCTTTGAGCTTCACGTCGTAATTGCGTGTAACTGGTCACACTCCACACATCGCTCGAGACT
>JBEICB010000128.1:0-13444 GCA_040373655.1 Pirellula sp.
CCGCTGCACATACCCTACGGTGCGAGCCTACGGCTCGAGAGAGTTTCGCACGAGTACGCCTCCGGCTGACTGCTAAACAAAATCGCTGCACTCCGCGTCTTTGCGAGTTTCCCTGTCGTAGCCACCGCTCGCCAGACGGTGGAGAGTGTTGCACCTTGTAGCTCGGTGGATCGTCTGTCGCGGATGATTGTTTTGGTCAAGACCGCTGCACATAACCTACGGTGCGAGCCTACGGCTCGAGAGAGTTTCACACGAGTACGCCTCCGGCTGACTGCTAAACGAAATCGCTGCTCGCCGCGTCTTTGCGCGTTTCCCTGTCGTAGCCACCGCTCGCCAGACGGTGGAGAATGTTGCACCTTGTTGCTCGGTGGATCGTCTGTGGTGGCAAACGATGCTTAAGCCCTTTCTCAACGACTCTACTAGTCCATCGGTTGGCTTAAATCGATGGTTTCGTCATCTGCAAAGGCCGGCGCATCTAAAATCTGCGAATAACTATCGTAGCGACGCGGATCTAACAACCCATCAGCCACAGCATCCTTGACAGCACAGTCGTTTTCATGCTGATGCGAGCAATCGGGATATCGACAGTGCGAAGCAAACGGGCGAATGTCGCGGAACAGCCCCGTCAACTCCGCAGGCACAATATCCCACAATTGAAACTGCCGAACCCCAGGTGTATCGATCACTGCACTCGTTGAATCGATAGAAAACCACTCCGCCGTGGTCGTCGTGTGCGTGCCTTTTTGATTTTCCTGACTAACTTCCTGAACGCGTTGCTCAAGCCCCGGGATCATGCGATTGAGCAGCGAAGATTTACCTACTCCGCTCTGACCAATCACCACCGTTGTGCGACCGCTCAGAGCCTTTTCAAGACCTTCTAACCCCCAGCCCTTCGCGGCGCTAAGGCACAGAACCCTGTAGCCCAACTGCGCGTAGGTACCGATCAATGGCTGCAACAAGGCAGGCTGAATCAAATCGCACTTGTTAATACAAATCGTCGCAGGCAAGCGATTCTGTTCGGCCGTTGCCAAAAGACGATCGATCAAATTCGGCTTGATCGATGGTTCCGCAGCACTTGTAACAATCAAAAGTTGATCGATATTCGAAGCGATGACGTGGCGCCGCTGGCGACTGGTGCGAGCCAGCTCCGAGAGTCTCGGTTCAATACGCACAATCCAGCCTTGATCAGTCCCTTGTTGCTCCACTCGCACTCGGTCGCCGGTGACAACAACGTGTCGCTGATCCGTGGAGAGATTCTTAAGAACACGACGCACAGCGCAACGTAGAATCTCACCAGAGTCCAATTGCACTATGGATTCCAACCCGTGCACCCTCAAAACACGACCGCAGACGTTCGCATCATGCGTCTGCAATTCCAATGCGTCAAACGCGTCCTTACCCTTCGAATCCAGCGTATTTCCTTTCACAGTACGCCTTCTCGTCAACTCCCCTTTGCCGCTAACACGCTGCGACCGCTGTGTGTCGATGTCTTCGTTGGACTGCGCGAATTTCTCCGTGAGCCCCTTTTCGCGGCGCTGCCCCTGATGCCCTTTGCGAAAGTCAAATCGAACCTTATTCGGCTTTTTCTTGGGCATTAGAGGCTTTGCAAAAGGATGGTGGCGTTATGGTGTTGGACTGTTATCCGAGGTGGATTGCAATTGAGAAGCCCGTTGCAGTGATGCATCATGCACGCTCGGTCCGATCAGTTCTCGCAACTCCGATTCGTCCAGCTCCTCTCGACTCATCAGTGCATCTTTGATCGCCTCAAGCGCATTTCTGTGGACTTGCAACAATTCCAAGGCTTGTCGATCCGCAAGCCGCAGTGTTTCACCAATTTCGTTGTCGATGATCTCTAAAGTATGTTCACTGAAAACGCGTTGCTGATGAATCTCCCGTCCAAGGAATGGGTCGCTATCGGAGAGTTTATAGGAGACCGGACCAAGCTTCTGACTCATTCCCCAATGGGCGATCATTCGACGTGCAAGTGACGTCGCACGCTCCAAGTCGTTCTCAGCACCGACGCTCGTCTCTTCATAAATAATCTGCTCCGCAGCACGTCCGGCGAGCAAGACCACCAGCTGGTCGCGGATTTCACTTTGCGAGAGATTGAGCTTATCCTCGGATGGTAAAATCTGTGTGCTTCCAAGGGACTGGCCGCGAGGGATCACAGTCACCTTGTGAACACGCTGAGCACCGGGCAGAAACCAAGCCGCAAGGGTGTGCCCCGCTTCGTGGTAAGCGGTCTTTTCCTTTTCCGACTCCTGCATCACTTCCTCTCGCTTTGCTCCCATCAGCACCTTGTCACGGGCATAATCAAAGTCCGACATTTGGACCCTGGTTTTGTCCTGTCGAGCAGCCCATAAAGCCGCCTCATTGACAATGTTGCGAAGATCCGCACCCGTCAACCCAACCGTGGCCTGCGCTATCCGCTGCAAATCGACATCGTTATCCAATGGAACATCCCGAACATGGACCTTGAGAATATCTTCCCGTCCCTTAAGGGTCGGACGCCCCACCGTGATGTGTCGGTCAAAGCGGCCGGGGCGTAGCAAGGCAGGATCAAGCACATCTGGGCGGTTCGTCGAAGCAACGACAATCACGGAGACCGTCGGAGAAAACCCATCCATTTCGCTCAGTATCTGGTTAAGGGTCTGCTCCCGTTCATCGTGGCCACCACCAAGCCCAGCACCGCGCTGTCGACCAACCGCATCGATTTCATCAATGAAGATGATTCCAGGCGCGTTCTCTTTCGCAGTGGCAAACAAGTCGCGCACGCGAGAAGCCCCAACACCGACGAACATCTGAATGAATTCACTTCCGTTCACCGAGTAAAAAGCAACCCCTGCCTCACCCGCAATGGCGCGTGCAAGCAACGTTTTACCCGTACCAGGTGGGCCATTGAGCAACACACCCTTGGGAACTCGCCCCCCTAGCTTCTGGAATTTCTCCGGCGCACGAAGAAAATCGACGATCTCTTTCAAGTCTGCTTTGACTCCTTCAAGCCCCGCAACATCGGCGAAAGTGATGTGGTGCTCGGTCGGCTCGTATCGTTTTGCCGTGGAACGGGTGAAGCTATTGAGAAATCCCCCACCTCCCATCATGCCCTCGCGGGACCGACGCATGAAAAAATACAACGCCGCAGCCAACAACCCAAAGGATAGAAGGGACAGCAAAACATACACAGCATTCGTACCGGTACTCGGGACTACGTCGTAAACGAAAGGAAGCTTGTTTGATACATCCCCCTCAGCGCTAGCAACCCTTTCCTCGGATTCCTTGCGTAACTTTTCCAACCGCTCAAATAACGCGCGACGCTCTTCTCCCTCATTGGGCAAAGCGACCTCAAATTGATCTCGCAGTCGCTCAGTGGTACCAGCCTTCGTCTTCTGCGGTTGAACTGGTCTGCCCAGCACATCGTAAGTCACCGGTTTTTCCGGTGCTACCACAAAGGACCCTTCGGCACCCGTCGGATAAATTGTCAATCGACGAACGTTATTGCGATCGAGCTCCGCGAGGAAGAAGCTGTAATCGATCCTTGAAGTCGATGGAACTCCCGACCAAAAAAGCATCAGCACAGAAACGATTAAAAGAATGGTTACCCACCAGTAACTGCTCGAACTTGGTCGCGTTGATAGAGGCTGTGGGGAATTCTTCGCCGATCGAGGTTTTCCTGTAGGAGATGACGGTATTCCAGGTTCTTGTGGAGGAGGATTGGCGGTCATACGATTGCGAGTCTGGGCGTAATGGAAAGTTCACATTGGGCGAACCGTTCAGTATAACGGAAAAAACGGAACGAAAGGAGATATCGCCCTCGCTTTCTTACCACTCAATAAAGCGTTCTACGCCCAAAAAACTCCAGGCTTCGTTCAAATCTGATAGTTCAAATCAAGCAGTGAGTCATCGACCGAACCGTTGCGAATTCTCAATTTAGGCTTTTCCAAAACAACCGTCGAATGAGGAGAAACACTCGAAGTGACCCAAACGCTCGACCCAATCACACTGTGGTGCCCTATAACGGTATTACCCCCGAGAATCGTCGCATTAGCATAAATGACCACATGATCTTCAATCGTCGGATGACGCTTGGTCCCCCTTACCAATTCACCGTTCGAGTCGGTCGCAAAACTCAAAGCACCCAGCGTAACACCTTGATAAATCTTGACATGGTCACCGATTTTGCAAGTCTCCCCGATAACCACTCCAGTTCCGTGATCGATGAAAAAATGCTCCCCAATACTTGCACCCGGGTGAATATCGATCCCAGTCTGCTTGTGTGCCCATTCACTCATCATGCGTGGAATAAACGGGACTTTTAAACGGAAAAGCTCATGAGCAATTCGGTAGATCGTAACGGCCTCAAGCCCAGGAAAACAAAAAACAATCTCGTCGCGATTCGTCACGCTCGGATCACCCGCAAAAGCAGCATCAACGTCTTTGGCTAAACCTTGTCGCAACGCAGGGATTTTTTCCAATAATGCAATCGCAATCCGCTGTCCTCGGGCCTCGAAGTCTTCAGCCTCCTTGCACCCCTCGTCCTGCATCGATTCATCAGGCAAATGATTGACGCGATTCGCATGAATCAATGCCCGTGTGATCTGCGTGGTGAGTTTGTCATGCAATGCATCGATCAAGTTCCCAACGTGGTAAGTCACGTTGCCCGCATGAAGCCCTTCACGCCTTCGAAAACCCGGATAGAAGATGTCTTTGAGATCTTCCAAAATCTGAATCACTACCTCGTACTTCGGCAACGGGCAATGCCCCAAATGATTGATCCGATCGCACGCCCGATACGAAGCGACTATCGCATCGGTTAGCCTCGGTAATTGTTCTTTCAGTCGCGAATCACTTGCCATAGAGTTGCTCCTCAACGTTGCTAATCCTTCGTTTATCGACCCTACAATCGAAATCTCCGCAGGATATCTCGCTACTGAATCCAAGTCCGAATCAACCTTTTCAACACCCAAATTCGACTTGCGTCACCACCCTACACCTAAAAGCAACTTCCTGCCGCAAGAATGCTAGCACTCTATCTTGAGCTAGCATTTCTAGATATCGCAAAATATGGCCCAAAGCTTGATTGAGCCATCCGTATCCCCTAACTTACGCCCGCTCGCTTGAGCCCCCTTGGAATGGATTCAAGGGATCAGAACTCATCAAATTCTCATTCAGCATCGGAGGACTCGAAGCATGGCACGTAAGCCACTCATTGGGATGAATTGTGACTACCGCGGGGCAAGCCAAGGAGCACCCGCATTCGCCTACCTCGCTACCGGTTACTTTGACTCTATCGTCAACGCAGGAGGCATACCTGTAGTTCTTCCTCCCACCACTGACTTCGATAGCCTCAGCCCCCTGCTCGATACCCTCGACGGATTCATGCTCGTCGGCGGAGCAGATTTAGACCCACGCCGCGACGGTTACATGTTACACAGTTCCGTACGCCCTATGGAAGCCCGACGCGAAGATTTTGATCGCCGACTCGCCTTCGAAATCTCCCGCCGCAAAATGAGCCTACTCGCCATCGGCGTCGGACTGCAATTGATCAACATCACCGAAGGTGGAAACCTGTTCTACCATATCCCAGTGGACCTTCCCGATGCCCTCCAACACCGCGATCCACATGACCCAAACCACCGCCACTCCCTGATCGTCGAAACAAACTCCATCCTCGGCCGCGTTTACGGCGAAGGTGAAATCCGAGTTACCAGCCGCCACCACATGGCTATCGATCGTCTCGCTGACTCCTTCCGCGTTACGGCTCGCTGCCAAGATGGCGTCATCGAAGGGATCGAGAACAAAGATGACGATTGGTTCGTCGTCGGCTGCCAATTCCACCCGGAATCCCCCGCCGCCAGCGCTCTGGATATCCGAATCTTCGAAGAATTCATCGAAGGTATCCAAGCCCGTTCACAAGGCGAACGACAACTCGAACTCGCAGCGGCATAACCACCCCTGCTAACCGATCAGACTTCAGCGAAAAAATGCCACACGGATGTGGCCTGGGGGATCGGCAGCAGATCTCTGCTGCCCGCACACCCTCAAATTGTGTGCACCCCAGTCGGCACGGATGCCGTTTTTCGCTGAATTCGCACTCGCGATAGAGTGCTACCCCTCGGTGAAGTACGGCTCGGGTTTCTCGATACCAATTAAAGTCTTTCGGCTCAACGGTCGGCAAATCATCTTGGCGGAATGCAGTTAGACCGAAGAGCCGCTCCGAATGATCCGTTGATGGAACGTATCGGTATCTACAAGAAACAGACGGGACAAATGCCCTGAGCTATTCAATGGCGATTGGCTTCGCGCGAGTACGCCTCCGGCTGACTGCTAAACGCAATCGATGCTTTCGGCGTCTTTGCTCCTTCGCGTGAGACATTTGCGCACTGGAATGCAGATGCTTTTCTACTTTCCACTTTCTCCTCTCAACTCTCTGAGAGCCAAAGGCTCTCAGGCACAAAATTAACCAATCTGCTGACATGCTTCTTGACCAAGCCGAGCACAGAAGTCCCCAAAGGACTCATCGCCCTGCCGCTGATCCTTAAAAGCTACGAACAACGGTTTGAGCGTCTCGACGACCGACTCCATCGGAATCAAGTCCTTGTAGATAAACGCCAAGCGAGTTCCTAACCGCGCTCCACCAACATACACGGTGTACTTGCCCTTTGCTTTTCCTACCAACCCGATGTCCGCGTTATAAGGCCGAGCACATCCGTTCGGACATCCTGTCATCCGAACCGTAAAGAGCTCTTTTTCTAGCCCAAGCTCTTCGAGCACAACCTCCATCTGGTCAATCACACCCGGCAAAGCACGCTCACTCTCCGTAATCGCCAATCCACATGTCGGCAACGCGACACATGCAATCGACCAACGACGTACGTTGGAAATCTCTTCCGTCAGCGGTAACCCCCGCTTCTTGATCAATCCCTCTAACTTCGATTTGTCTTTCGGATCGATGTTACAGAACAAAATGCTCTGGTGAGCGGTAAGCCGTAGCTCTGGATTGAACTCTTCGCATATCTCCCGAAGAGCCATCTTCCAAGCTCGATTCTCATCGTCGTAAAGTCGACCGTTCTCAACGTTGAATCCATAGAACCAACGCCCATCTCCTTGGTCTTCCCAACCCATGTGGTCTCGATGCTCGGTCACATCATCCGCCGTGCAGTCCTTGAGCTTCGATCCGTAATAGGTCTCGACCTGATGACGCATCCACTCAATCCCTTGATCGTGTACCAAATACTTGAGCCTTGCCCGCTTGCGATCATCCCGATACCCAAAGTCCCGCTGCACCTTGACAATGGCTTCCGCAACCCCAACCGCTTGCTCCGGCGTAACAAATGCCAATCGTGTCGCAAGCCTCGGAAAGGTCTTCTTCGCACTCGGTGTGACACCCAGACCACCACCAACCACTACGTTGTAGCCAATCACATGACCATCTCGGACTACGGCGATAAAGCCCAAACAATTGGTGTATACATCCGTGCAGTTATCGTCACTGATCGCTATCGCAGTCTTGAACTTGCGAGGCAAATAGGTCTTACCGTAAAGCGGTTCAATCTCTTCGTTGGAACCACCCTCAAGCGTCTCCTCTCCAGAATCAAGGTCCTTGAGCCACAACTCATAATACGCTTTTGTTCTCGGAGAGAGATGATCGGAAATATCCATCGCCAGCTTCTGTACCGCTGGACGAATGTTGTCCTGAATCGGTGCAGGACAAGCCATCGTGTTACGGTTCACATCACCGCACGCTGCAAGCGTGGTCATCATCGTCGCGTTGATCTTCTGCATGCACTCTCGCAAATCAGACTTGAGAATACCGTGCAACTGCAATCCCTGTCGTGTCGTAATCTTCAACGTCGAATTGCCGATCGTATCGCAAATATCTAAGTGCGCTAACAATTGTTCGGCAGTGAGAATCCCGGCCGGTATTCGCGACCGAACCATAAAGGAATAAGCCTTCTCCGATTTGCCCGACTCCGTCGCCCCACCCCGCTGCTCACGATCATCCTGCTGATAAGTCCCATGGAACTTCAACAACTGCAAATCGTCCTTGCCAAAATGCGTGGAGTCCGTTCGCAACTCCGTACCAATCGTTCCTCTCAAATGACGACTGGTGTCCTTGATCAATTCCACAGCGCTGAGTTTCGATGCATCCGACATAGTGATGGGTATCTTCCTAACCTAACCTGAGTATTACGATAGCGGGCGCCGCTTGTACGAATCGTCCCTTGTGGAAAGCCCTGTTTTCAAACATGATTCTATCAGCTTTCCGCTCGGCAGATTATCCTAAGAACCCACCAGGAATCTAGCTCAAAGCCACAACCAATCCCAATCCACTCGAAAGGCAAGTCCATGAGTGCCCGCATCCTCGACGGCAAAGCCATCGCTAGCACCCTGCGCGAAGAGACATCTCAAGCGGTCGCTAAGCTAATGGATCAACATGGAATCCAGCCGCAACTAGTAGCAATACTTGTAGGAGACGATCCAGCAAGTCAAGTCTACGTAAAAAATAAAGAAATCGCATGCCGTAAAGCGGGAATCGCATCCCGTGTTCTCAATCTGCCTGCAACCACATCCATCGATCAACTACTTGACCTTCTCGACGATCTCAACGCCGACACAGCAGTCCACGGAATCCTCGTCCAACTCCCACTCCCCTCGCACCTAGATACCCAACGCGTCTTGGACCGCATCGTCCCGACCAAAGACGTCGACGCTTTCTCCCCCGAAAATGTCGGCTTGGTCTCTCAAGGCCGCCCCAGGTTCTATCCGTGCACCCCTCACGGGGTTCTCCAACTTCTGCATCGCTGCGGAATCGAGCTCGCAGGAAAAGAAGTAGTGGTGGTCGGACGCAGCGATATCGTAGGAAAACCGCTGACAAGCATGTGCATGCAAAAGTCAGGGCCATGCGGCCCTTCGAACGGAAATGCCACCGTGACTTGCTGCCATAGCCAATCGTCAAACTTGTCGGAAATCACACGCCGGGCCGATGTCCTGCTGGTCGCCATCGGCAAGCCTGAATGGATTCAAGCTTCGATGGTCAAACCTGGTGCAGTGGTGATCGACATCGGAATCAATCGACTCGGCGATCGCTTGGTGGGCGATGTCGATTTTAACTCCGTAAGTCAAGTTGCATCCGCAATTACTCCCGTTCCCGGCGGCGTCGGACCACTGACAATTGCAATGCTCCTGCACAACACCCTGCGAGCAGCAGAACTCAGTCGCACTCAGTAGACCTTAACAAGCCTTGATTTGCTCGATAATGATCAATAAATGCTTCGCTCGCATAATGGAACCAGCAGCTTTTACAAAAGCCACGCCGGCCTCTAATTCAGGAAGCGTGATAGAGGCACCAGGATTCGTCATCCCGGTAGAAGACTCGGCTCGAGCAACCCTCGGCGCTGAGACTTCCGGTACATAACTACGCGTCTCCGTTCCACCCTGCTTCTTCGCAATACTCTTCACATTCGCCACATCCGCAGCCGTTACACTGTAATGCTTGAGCGCTTCGACGACTTCCTTGTTTCGCACGCCAGGATTGTTCTCCATGTACAACCGAATACGCTGCGCCTTGCTCAATTCTTTCGACATGTTATCCGAACCCTTTACCGAGTATTTCACTTCCTCTATGTGGCTTTTCAAGGCAACCTTCTCAAGTTCTGCCCGTCGTACTAAATCTTCCGGAACACTTTCGACGAGATCATCCAGCGTTACAACCCGCTCGATGTCAACCATAATTTCCAATCCTGTAGTTCGTGGAATTAAATGAAAGTTAAATAGGGCGTCAAAGAAGTCACAAAAACTATTTTTAAACCTGAAAACGAAACTGAGTAGTCCTCTCTACTACGCAATTCTCTCTTACTTGGTGCAGGACAAAATTTCATCACCTCTCGCAACGGAGTAAATCCAATGCACGCTGTGTTAATTGCCTCGTATGTGCCAATTGCGATCAAGCTCCTACCTTGATTGAGTCTCTACAAACAAGACGAAGAGGTATTCCGCGTACTCGAACAAGAACTCTGTAGGCCCGCAAACAACCCAAAAAAGACAAGTAACTATTCCGCGCAACTGAAAACAGAAAACGCGTATTAATCAGTGAAGGATCACTACAGTCGTCAGCTAGCAGTCTCGAACGCAATCCGCACTTCCTATCCAAACGCGCTATCCAAACGCGTTGAGAAAGAGAAAATCTTTTTTCAATTTCTCGGCAACCGTCCCGCTCATTGGCAACCATCGACCTGAACACTTAAATTTTGGGCGAGCGCTTTCATCTATGATAGAATCTACATTCAATCGGTCAACCGTAATTCCCTCCCGTAAAACTACTTGGAACGCACCTGACACCCACCAGCTACAGCTTTGCAAGTCAAGGGGAGATCACCGGATAAATCCAACAATTAAGGCCCCTTTGGATAGCCGATAAGAGTGCATAGAAACGCAAAGATGGATCCCGCAAGCCTAAGGGATTTGATATACTAGGGGCGCGTTGGGAAGATCGACCAATGGGACCAATCTCTCAGCGTACTGGTTCCTTAGAAGATAGAATTTCCAGGCTGATAGATGAGTGCATCCAACGACGAAACTTCCCGTCCTGATTCCAACACCCCAAACGCTGCGGGAAACACCTCACCAGAGGCTATCTCCCAAGACCCAGAGGCTATCTCCCAAGACATGGAACTGGACCGCACGGACTACAACTCGGAAGATTTGAAGTTCCTCAATGACCTCGAACACGTCCGAGCCCGACCAGGGATGTACATCGGGGATACGACCCTCAAAGGCCTTCACCACCTCGTCTACGAAGTCGTCGACAACTCGATCGACGAAGCCATGGCGGGTTTTGCAAAGGCGGTCTCCGTTTCGATCAACGCCGACGGCTCCGTGACGGTCGAAGACGACGGACGAGGAATTCCCGCCGAACGCCATGCCGACCTCACCGAAAAACTCGGACGCGAAATCAGTACCCTCGAAGGGGTAATGACCGTTCTGAAATTCGGTGGCAAATTCGAAAAGAAGGCCTATCAAACCTCCGGCGGTTTGCACGGCGTCGGTGTGACCGTTGTGAACTTTCTGTCACAGTGGTGCGAAGTCGAAGTGCATCGCGACGGGAAAATGTGGACTCAATCCTACGAACGCGGTGTAGCAACCGGCCCGGTACGCGAAGCCGGTGCTTCCAACAAACGCGGCACCAAAACGACCTTCAAACCCGACTCGCAGATTTTTCCAAACACCAAGTTCCTTTACGACACCCTCGCAAAACGCCTACAAGAACTCGCGTTCCTCAATAGCGGCGTTCGCATCAAAGTCCGAGATGAACGGACCAACTCCGGAGATGAATTCCACTACGTTCGAGGTATCGAAGAATTTGTTGAGTTCCTGAATCGAGCCAGCGATGTCCTTCACAAAGACGTCATCGTGATCGAAGGCAACCGAGAAACGGAAGGCTCTCATGATGTCATCGGGTACACCATCGCCCTACAGTACTCCGAAGAATACACCGAAACACTTCAATCCTACGTCAACAACATCCATACGCTCGAAGGTGGTACCCACGTCTCTGGATTCCGGTCCGCACTTACCCGAACGCTCAACGCGTATGGCAAAAAGGAAGGACTGTTTAAAGACCTTACCCCCACCGGCGACGATTTCCGCGAAGGCCTCACATGCGTAATCTCCGTCCGCGTGCCACACCCACAATTCGAAGGACAAACAAAAACAAAACTCGGTAACTCCGACGTCGAAAGCGTAATCAATACCGCAGTAGGTGATGGACTGGCCAAATACCTCGAAGAAAACCCCAAAACAGCAAAACTCCTCGTCAAAAAGGGAATCCTTGCCGCAGAAGCCCGCGAAGCTGCTCGCAAAGCAAAAGACGCCCTGCGGAACCGTAAAAATGCTCTCGGTGGCGGGGGCCTACCCGGCAAACTGCGCGATTGCATCAGCAATAAAATGGAAGAATGCGAACTGTACCTCGTCGAAGGGGACTCCGCAGGTGGTAGCGCCGAAGGTGGTCGCTTCCGCGACACACAAGCAATCCTTCCCCTGCGTGGAAAAATCATCAACGCTTACAAAAGCCGCGAAGACAAAGTGCTCGCCAACGAAGAAGTTATGAGCATGATCCAAGCCATCGGATCCGGAATCGGTGCCGATCAAGACATCGCGAAACGACGATACAACCGTATCATCATCATGACTGACGCCGACATTGACGGCTCGCACATCCGTACTCTCCTGCTGTGCTTCTTCTACCGCCAAATGTACCAACTCGTCGCCGGCGGACACGTCTACCTCGCTCAACCCCCACTCTACCGAGTCGTGCGAGGCAAAAAAGAAAAATACTACGTTCAAACCGAAGAGGAGATGAAACAGCAACTCCTCGAAAAAGGTCTCGGTGATAGCTACTTCGTTCATGAAGACGGTACCAAAATCGAAGGAGACAAAATGCGCTCCCTCTGCCGCACTCTCGCTTCGCTCGAAGAAGCAATCCTTACCCTCGAAAGACGCGGCATATCCCTCAAGGTCCACTCCGAACGGATCGATCCAGAATCCGGCAGACTGCCAGTCTTCCACCTCGACCTCGGCCCAGAAGACCATTGGTTTGTCACCCGTGATAAACTCGACGAGTTTCTCGCTCAACGCAAAATCCGTGTCGCCAACTCTACCTCCGAAACCTCCACTATCGTCAACTCCGAACCCTCAAACGATCAAGCCTCTCCCAAAGCGGCTCACATCTCCGAAATCTACGAAGTTCGAACCATTAATACCGGACTCCAAGAACTCGCTGCTTTCGGTTTCTCGATCTCAGACCTCATCCCCAAAGATCGAACAGGTGCTACCGACTCGCGGTTCTACCTCTATCGCGAAGAAACATCGATCGGCATCGAAGACCTTCGCTCTCTACTCCCCGCAATACGCGAAAGCGGCCGTCGCGGTCTGACCATCACCCGCTTCAAAGGCCTGGGTGAAATGAACGCCGAAGAACTTCGTGAAACTACACTTGACCCAAGCAACCGAACCATGGTCAAAATCGAACTACCTGACGCCGCTGCGGCTGATGAAATGTTCCGCGTCCTGATGGGTGATAAAGTCGAACCGCGCCGAGAATTTATCGAAAAACACGCGCTCGAAGTTCGAAACCTCGACGTCTAAAGCTATCGATGTTTTGGGGATTGTTCGTCAAGATTGTAGGAACCTACCATCGCACCGATGTCTCACGCGGAGAGCCTTTGGCTCTCAGAGAGTTGATAGGCGAAAGTGGAAAGTAGAGTTGCATCTGCATTCCATTGCGCAAATGTCTCACGCAAAGGAGCCAAGACGCCAAGACCTGCGATTTCGTTTAGCAGTCAGCCGAAGGCGTACTGCGATTTCGTTTAGCAGTCAGCCGAAGGCGTACTGCGATTTCGTTTAGCAGTCAGCCGAAGGCGTACTGCGATTTCGTTTAGCAGTCAGC
>JBEICB010000111.1:0-15918 GCA_040373655.1 Pirellula sp.
GGGCCACCAATGAAATTGAATGCCTTGCCCGTAACAATCAACTGCAAAAACTCAAGCACATCTCCAATCCCACGCCTCACTTCCTGAAAGCCTCGCGACAAAGCTTGCGACCAAGAATCAGCCAAGTACTGATCGCGAAGCGGCGTTAGTGCAAACCTTCGGTCCGCTGCATAAATGCTCGCTTCTTCAACCACCGCCGCAGCCGCGACCTCAATCTTCCCTCCCCGCTCTACAACCACCTTCAATGGCAAACCCACCGGCAAGACCTGCAACCGCGCGTGCAACCATTGAACGTTACGCAATGGGTCGATCGGCACCGCTTTCGTAAACCAATCGACCAACTGGAGCTTGCCAAGGTAATCCCGCTGTGCATCGGTCAAATTACCATATTGAACCTGCTGCAAAACATCACCCGCAACAATTCCACTAGCCGCTGCAGCTGATCCCTCGGTCACTCCCGAAACTCGCCGTGACGGCGTGAAAACCAATCCGGAGCCAGGAAGCTCCAAACCCGCCGCTCCTAATCCCATCCAATCGTTCTCAAGCAAAAACCTGGTCGGAACGGTCCACTGCAAAGGGATCAACTTGTCTTCGTTCGCCCGCCGAAATTCCATCGACACCATCTGGCCCGCCATCGCCGCAACCCGATTCGGTAAAGTCGTCGCGTCGATGATCGGCGCTCCATTAAACGATACGGGAATGTCACCCATCCGCAAACCTGCCTTGTCCGCAACAGACCCCTGAGCCACCACCGTCACTTGATCTGCTTCGAATTGAACACCCAACGACCGATAGGGCAGGGGGGCTACCTGAACTTTGACTGTCTCCGTTTTTTCCCCTTCCTTTCGCTCAACTGCTAACTCTACTGGCTTCGCAAGCCTTGGATGCAACAACTCATTGAGCTGAAACTCCAGAAACTTTCCGGCTTCTTGGTCAGATTCCAACATCACTCCATCGACCCCAATGATCCGATCATTCGGCTTTAAATCCCCAAGACTTCGATTCTCAAGCTCCAGCACTCGGTCAAACGGTTGCTGGTCGCCCAATGTCGTCGTTGCAGTCGAAAGAATCCCCAAGGCCTGAAAATTGATTCTCTCTTCCGGATCGGCATGCGCCATCGTCCCGGCGACTTCGATCGACTTGCGCTCACCACCACGCAGATAAGTGATCTTCAGTGGCGTCTCAAGACTGCGAATGCCGCTGACAGCCACCTTCTTGCGAACTTCGTCGTAGGACAATTCTTCGTCTTGCGAATTCTCTATACCTACGATGCGATCCCCCGCCTGAAGCCCCGCTTTCCAAGCCGGGTCGCCAGGAATCGTCCCGCCGAGAACCGCCGGCGTGTAGGGCACGCCAAACTTGTAAGCGCAAGCCGCCATCAGTACACCGAAGATCAAATTCATGATCACACCTGCACTGATGATGATCATCCTCGCAAATACGGGCTTGGCTGGATAAGAACGAGGATCTAATCGCGGTTTACTAACAACTTCGCTATTACCCGCCGCACTGCTATCGCCCCCTTCCGCCAATATCCGCTCGTTCTCCTCTTTAAGCTTCCTCGGGTCATCGTCCTGCCCAAGCATCTTTACGTAGCCACCCAACGGAATACTTCCTATCCCATACTCCGTCTCGCCCCACTGAAACTTGGCTAACTTCGATGGCAATTGAATCGGGCCAAATTTCATCGGCACATCAAAACCAACGTAGAACTTCTCGCATTTGACCCCAAACATCTTGGCAGCCAAAAAATGTCCCAGCTCATGGACGAAAACCACAAAGCCCAAACCCAACAACATTGCCAAGATGCTGTAAATCCGATTACCCCAAGCCTGCAATAAACTCGGAGTTGCCCCAAGAAACCACGTGTCCCCCAACGCATCGCGGTAGAAAACAGAATCGCCAGGGAAATAGCTGAACAAGCAATCTAACATGTGGTTTGAACCCAACGTGTAACCTCATCCCGTGCCCAGCGGTCTTGCCGTAGCAATTCCTCAAGCGTCGGATGGGGTGAAAAGGTATGGTGATGAAGTATCGTCCCGCAAATTTTAGCAATTTCCGTCAGCCGGATTTTGCCCTCAAGAAAAAGTTCTACGGCAGCCTCGTTCGCCGCGTTCAATACAGCCCCGCAAGTCCCCCCGGATTTCGCAACCTCAAATCCCAGTTCCAACGCAGGATATCGCTCGAAATCCACAGGATACCACTCCAACTGCTGTGGCTGCCCCCAATCCATCCGAGGACAATTCGAATCGACCCTCTCCGGATACGTCAATGCATACTGAATCGGTAGTCGCATATCCGGTGGACTCATCTGTGAAACCACCGAACCATCCCGAAACTCCACCATCGAATGAATGATCGACTGCGGGTGAATCACCACCTCGATACGCTCAGCCGGTATGTCGAACAACCATCGCGCCTCGATGACCTCCAAAGCCTTGTTCATCATCGTTGCCGAATCGACCGTAATTTTTCTTCCCATCGACCAAGTCGGATGCGCGAGGGCATCAGAAACCGTTGCATTCGCAAGCCGCTCCAAAGGCCACTGACGCAACGGGCCACCGCTAGCAGTCAAGATGATCCGCTGAACCTCGTCTTTTCGTCCACTCCCATGCATCGCTTGGAATATTGCACTGTGCTCGCTATCGACCGGCAATATCTCCGCACCCGTCTCACGAGCCCTCGCCATTAAATGCTCGCCAGCAACCACCAACGATTCTTTGTTTGCCAATGCCAATCGCTTACCCAACGCAACCGTAGCTAAACTCGAGTGCAATCCGGCAACCCCAACAATCGCTCCGATAACAATGTCTACCTCCAAGCCTCCCAACGCGTCAATCAATGCTCCCATACCATGCCCGCGTCGCACCAAAACTCCCTCACTACCCGAACCTGCACCAAGCAACCATCCCTGAACCGACGAAGTTCGCTCACCCGTGACCACCGCACAAGCTGGCTGAAACTCCTGACACTGTTCCTGAAAAAGCTCCAAACTCTGATGGCACGAAAGGCAAACCACCTCAAATCGCTCGCGATGCGCACGAAGCACCTCCAAGCTCGATCGCCCGATGCTGCCCGTCGATCCCAATAGGGCCACCTTCTGCGGACGACTCAAATCCTTCTCCCGGCACTCAAAACTTCTCAAAACTTCTTATCCCCCCCCATCGTTGCAGAAAAAACCTGCCACAAGTGTCCTGGGGAATCATTACTCCCGTTAATCTCTTCGGATTTTAGGGATTGAAACGGAAATCCTCAACGCCAATCCCTGCCCAGCGATTGCTACCTGTGCATAATAGGACATCCAAAAGATCTCGCAGGCCGGCACCCGCTGGCACAAGATCACTTCCCAAAGCACTCGCCAAATTCGCAAGGGCTACACGACACAATGGCTGACGACAACAAATCAGATAAACGATCCAATTCAGGCGGAAGCCCCGCATCGAGCAACTCATGGCTGATGCTCACCATGCTCGCCATCCTCTTGATCATGGCCGCCTTCAGCTTCGTCTCGAGCGCTCTGTACCAAGAAATCCGATACCCAGAACTGATTGAACTGATCGATGCGACGCGATACACGGACGATTCCCAATCCGCCCAAGCTCCCGAATTCACCGGCACGAAGACCATCTCTATCGAAGGACAGCCCTACGAACTTAGCCGTATCAAAAACGTCCAAGTCGACAAAGAAAGCGTCCGTGGTGAAGTTACCGTCGCAAAAATCGTCGACGGACAACCGACACAGCCTCGCGCCCGAATCTTTCAATCCATCAAAGACAATTCCGAGAGCACCAACAAAGAACTCAAAGAAAAGCTCACTGCCGCAAAAATCTCCTGGGGAAACTCCCCTGGCCAAAGCATGCTCACCCAGTTCTTCTGGATGTTCTTCCTTCCGTTCTTCCTGATCTCCACCCTACTGTACTTCTTCATGCGACGCATGGGCGGAATCGGATCACCCATGCAGTTCGGCCGCTCGCGCGGGAAACTCTACGCCCAAGAAGATATCGGAGTGATGTTTCATGACGTCGCCGGAATCGACGAAGCGGTTGAAGAAGTCCGGGAAATCGTTGACTTCCTCAAGCATCCAGAAAAATACCAACGCCTTGGCGGTCGTATCCCACGCGGTGTCCTGCTCGTCGGCCCCCCAGGTACCGGTAAAACACTTCTAGCAAAAGCTATCGCAGGAGAAGCCGGCGTACCGTTCTTCTCCCTGTCAGGCTCTGACTTCGTTGAAATGTTCGTCGGCGTTGGTGCCGCTCGCGTACGCGACATGTTCCAACAAGCCGTCGCGAAGTCACCGTGCATCATTTTCATCGATGAACTCGATGCACTCGGAAAAAGCCGCGCTGGAAATATTCCAGGCTCACACGATGAACGCGAACAAACCCTCAATGCACTCCTCGTCGAAATGGACGGCTTCGACCCCAACTCCGGCGTCATCGTCATGGCTGCCACCAATCGACCCGAAACCCTCGACCCTGCATTGCTCCGCGCCGGGCGTTTCGACCGACACGTACTCGTCGACCGACCTGATAAACAAGGCCGCGCCGATATCCTAAAAGTCCACGTCAAAAACGTAAAACTAGCCCCAAGCGTCGATCTTGGCCAAGTCGCTTCCATCACCCCAGGATTCGTCGGTGCCGATCTTGCGAACCTCGTCAACGAAGCCGCCCTGCTCGCCGCTAGAAAAGGTCGCAATGTCGTCAGCCAAGAAGAATTCAACGACGCAGTGGAACGCGCTGCAGCCGGCTTGGAAAAGAAAAAACGAATCATGAATGAAGACGAAAAGCTGCGCGTCGCCTACCACGAAGCCGGCCACGCTCTCGTCGCATATTCTATCCCTAACACCGATCCTGTTCACAAAGTCTCCATCATCCCTCGCGGTGTGGCCGCCCTGGGATATACCATGCAACGCCCCGAAGACGATCGATACCTTGTCACACAACCAGAACTCGAAGCCCAAATGCAAGTCCTCCTTGCTGGCACGCTTACCGAAGAAATTATCTTCCGCGATATCAGCACCGGCGCTTCGAATGACCTCGAACGAGCAACCAATATCGCCAGAGCCATGGTGATGCAGTACGGCATGAGCCGACTCGGACGCGTAAACTTCCGCGAAGGAAACCGATCCCCGTTCCTCGCTACCGGCGGCAACGACTCCTTCGGCCGAGATTACTCCGAACAAACCGCTCGCGAAATCGATCAAGAAGTCAAACGACTTATCGATGAAGCCTCCAATCAAGCCCAAGGCATCCTCACCGAACGCCGCGCAGCTCTCGAATCCCTTGCAAATCGTTTGATGGAAGTCGAAGTCGTCGACGGAGAAGATCTCAAAAAGATCGTCGATGCAACCCTCGGAGGCCCTCGCGTCGTACCAGGTACCAACTCCGACCCCACCCCATCTACCTCCACCCTTACAAACCCAACGACTCCCAACACCGGGTCCCCATCGGGCCCCCTGGGAATCTCACCAGCCGAAGGTCTCTAGCCAATTTCCCACATTCCAACCTACTGATCCTCCAAGCTATCCATAGGGTATGTGTAGCTATGGAAATACCTCTGGCTCCTCCAACCAGTTTACAACCATCGCCACTGTAACCCAAGCTTGACACTCGCAATTGAGCAAAACAGTTTTCCGTTCAAAAAGGAATAATGACAGGATTCTCGTTGACGCAGACTTGGGCATCCTCGATAATTCCGGAGTTGGATGCTCAGGAGTCGAGTGGAAAAGGTTCGTGACTGATTCGGATCTGTTCGGTCGTAGCTTGGGTCATTGTCTGTTTTTTGGAACGCTCAACCATTGCGTTGAGCCATGTGTTACGAGGGTTTGTTTCAGTGACGAATATTTTTGTTGGGAACCTGTCGTTCCGCGCGACGGAAGACGAAGTTCGTGAAGCTTTCAGCCGTTTTGGCCAAGTTGCTAAAGTAAGTATTATCACCGAACGGGAAACAGGTCGTTCCCGTGGGTTCGCGTTCGTAGAAATGCCAGATGCCGAAGAAGCGAAGGCAGCGATCGAAGGATTGAATCAGCAAGAAGTAGCAGGACGTCGTATTTCGTGCAACGAAGCACGTCCACGTGAAAACACCCCACGCTCCGGTGGCGGCGGCGGTGGTGGTGGTGGTTACGGTGGTGGCGGCGATCGTGGTTACGGTGGCGGCGGTGGCGGTGGCTACGGCGGCGGACGTGGTAACGGTGGCGGCGGTGGTGGCGGCCAACGTCGACCCTACCGCGATCACTAATCGGTGATCGAATTCCGCAAGTTTCCATCACTTCGGAATTCCAAATGCATATCACTAAACGGAGGCTCTGGCCTCCGTTTCTTTTTTACCCCCCCCAATCACACACCAACGCCTTCTTCCCCCCGCGTTAGGTGCCCCAGTTTTTTCTTTCCCGTTTTTCAAAAATTCTTTTCGCTCGGGATTCGCTTCGCGATTTAACCAATAGGGGCAAGCTCTCCATCGCGACTCCGTTGTTCGCGAACTGTGCCCTCTATTTCCGATGCGTCTACCCCTAATGACCCAATCTTCCAGCACCCGCAAGCGTAATCGATTCCAACGCCTTCTCGCCAGAAACCTGCGACTCAATCGACGAAAACTGCAATTCGAAGCCTTGGAATCCCGACGGGTACTCGCAAGCAATCCCGTGCTTACGGTCACGGTAGCCGAAGGAACCGGCCCCGGTTCACTCTCCGAAATGATCCTGCTTGCCAATGCACAGGCAGGCGAGGACAGAATCGTCTTCGCGCCGGAAATCACCTCCGTTCGCCCCGGTGCCAATCTCCCATGGATAAGTAGCGCTGTCACCATCGACGGCGAAAACCGAGTCACTATCGATGGGACCAACACCCCACAACACGGCCTCTGGATCAACGGCTCCGGAGTGCAAATACTCAATCTCACCGTCAACAACTTCGCAAACGGTTATGGCGTTTACTTCTTCGGCGCAAGCAATAGCAAAGTACAAAACTCACGTCTGGGAACGGACCAAGCGGGCCTAGTCGCACAGCCCAATGACATGGGGGTCATGATCCACAATAGTTCCAATATCATCGTCGGAACCGACGGCGATGGAATCAACGACGCAAACGAAGGAAACTTGATCTCCGGAAACACCAACCACGGACTTCAAATTTCCGGTGACAACTCCCAGTTCAATATCGTCGCAGGGAACCTCGTCGGCTTCAAGACAGGAGGAACCGAATTGCTCAGCAACGGTTCTTGGGCCGCCGTCGTCATCCGAGATGGATCAAGCTTCAACCGTATCGGAACGAACGGCGATGGTGTCTCCGACATCCTGGAACGTAACGTCGCTACGGGGACGAATGCCAGTGGATTCCATATTTCAAACGCATGGGATAACACCATATCCGGAAACTACGCTGGAGTCGATGTTACGGGTAGCTTCCAAGTCGGCACCATGCAAGGTGGCACCGGAATGGGTGCAGGAGCCACTCGCAATACGATCGGCGTGGTAGACGACCAAAGCCCCGGCGAAGCTCTCGAAGGAAACCTCTTCGCCGGCGGAATGCTTGGTGTGACTGCGATAGGTGCGACAACTTCCCACAACAAGATCAAGGGAAATCGTCTGGGTACTAACGCACTAGGTACCTATTCGATTCCTTTAAATATCGGCGTTATCCTGGAATCGCCAAACAACCTTGTTGGTACCGACGGCAACGGCAAAAGCGACGTTCTGGAACGCAATATCATCGCTTCTGCAACCGAGTGGGGAATCCGCATCAACAAAGCAGAAGCTAGCGGCAATCGGGTTGCGGGAAATTACATCGGTACAGATGTAACCGGCACCAAAGCACTGGGTAATAACTATGGTGGTGTCGGAATTTTCGATGGTGCCTCATCGAACATCATCGGCACCAACGGAGATGGCAACCAAGATTCCATGGAAGGAAATCTCATCTCCGGGAACATTGGGCATGGGATTTTTATCGGCGATGCCAGCAGCAACAACAACGTTGTCGCGGGCAACTTTGTTGGTACCAATGCATCGGGAACCGCTGCATTGAAAAATGGTGCTTGGTCCGCCATCGTACTACACCCTAATTCATCAGGGACCCGCATCGGTACCAATGGAGACGGTGTATCTGATCTCGCTGAACGCAACCTTATTTCAGGAGCAGCCGGATACGGTATCTATAGCCAAGCAGACCAAGTGAAAATATCCGGAAATTACATCGGTACCGATGTCACTGGATCGTTCGCAATCCCTAATGCTGCTCATGGCATCGCGTTGAGCAACGGTGCAACGAACTCCATTGTCGGCACCGACGGAGATGGTAGCCCTGGAGACTCCAACGAAGGAAATCTCATTTCCGGCAATGGTACCGCAGGCATCGGGATCGATGGCAGCAACACTTCAAACCACCGAATCGCTGGCAACCGAATCGGTACTTCTGCCAATGGGCTCTCTTCGGTCTCAAACAACAACGGG
This sequence comes from Pirellula sp., assembly GCA_040373655.1. Classification (GTDB taxonomy): domain Bacteria; phylum Planctomycetota; class Planctomycetia; order Pirellulales; family Pirellulaceae; genus JBKCUI01. The sequence goes on from JBEICB010000111.1 coordinate 8,447, forward strand.
ATCGAAATCGTTGGAGGTACTCAAAACAATATCATCGGTACGAACGGGGACGGAATAAGCGATCAACTGGAAGGAAACATCATTTCAGGTAACCGGTCACACGCTATTCTGGTCGCCAGTGCCGGAACGACAAATACCACCATCGCCGGCAACCTCATCGGTATCGACGCCACCGGAAACACTGCGCTTCGCAACGGTGGCTGGACCAATATCTTCCTCGAAACCGGCGTTACCAACACACGCATCGGAACCAACGGCGATAACGTCAGCGACCAACTCGAAAGAAATGTCATCTCCGGCTCCACCGGGAACGGAATCTCTAGCCGTGCCAAGAATACGACCATCGCCGGAAACTATATCGGTACCAATGCCACGGGGACGGTTGCGATTCCAAACGACAGCGGAATTTCCTTCTTCGATGGAGAACAAAACTCCGTGATCGGAGTTTCTGGTAGCAATCCTGAAAGTGGAAATCTAATTTCCGGAAACGTCGATAGCGCTATCACTTTTCACAGTAACGCAACCAAAAACCATCGCGTATCAGGAAACCGTATAGGCACAACTGCCAACGGGCTAACGTCGCTACCGAACAGAAATGGAGTCACTCTTTATGATACATCCAATAACATCATCATCGGAACGAATGGAGATGGATTTGATGATGCCATCGAAGGGAACTTGATTTCGGGCAACATCGACTACGCAGTCTATATCGGTGCGTCAAGCAACGATAACACCATCGCCGGCAACCTCATCGGAGTCGACGCCACCGGAAACACTGCGCTCCGCAACGGCGCCTGGACTAGCATCTTTCTTGAAACGAACGCAACCAACACACGCATCGGAACCAACGGCGACAACACCAGCGATCATCTCGAACGAAACATCATCTCTGGCTCACCGGGGAACGGTATCTCTAGCCGTGCTAAGAATACAACCATCGCCGGAAACTATATCGGTACCAATGCCGCGGGGACTCTCCCAATCCCTAACTTCACTGGCATCTATCTCTTCGACGGAGAACAAAACTCTATCATCGGCACCGATGGGACCAAAGCCAACAGCGGAAACCTAATTTCAGGAAACGCCGACTGGGCCATCATCGTCGACGGCCCCCAAACGAAAAATCATCGCATCGCTGGAAACCGTATCGGCACCACCGCAGATGGACTCTCCGCCCTGGAAAATCGTTTCTCCATCGGTGTCTGGAACGGATCGTCGAATAACTTCATCGGCACAAACTCCGACGGTATCGGCGATGCAATCGAAGGAAATATTATCTCTGGAAACTCAGAAGCCGGTGTGGTAATTCGGGGCGCGGGAACCACCAACAATGTCGTCGCCGGAAACCTGATCGGACTCGATGCTACTGGTACCAAACGACTCAACAAAACCAACTGGGTCAATGTCCTCCTCGACAACGGTTCGACCAACACTCGCATCGGTACCAACGGCGATGGCTTCAATGATGATCTAGAACGCAATGTCATTTCTGGCAGCAATAACACCGGAGTCTTTATCACCACGGACAATAACACGGTGGCCGGAAACTATATCGGTACCGATGCTAGCGGCCTCAATGCCATTCCCAATACCAACACGGGAATCTACATCGGAGAAGGTGCCGAAAATATCATCGTCGGTGTCAACGGAGATCAAAGCCCCGGAGAAACCAACGAAGGGAATCTCATCTCCGGGAATCCGTACGCGGGAATCTACGTCAACGGAGAAGCGACCAAAACCAATCGAATCGCGGGTAACCGAATCGGAACGAATGCATCAGGACTCGCTGCGATCCCCAACGGATTTGGAATCATGCTCATGGGCAAATCCCAAGAGACTATCGTCGGGACCAATGGGGACGGATTCTCCGATGCCCTCGAACGCAACCTCGTCTCAGGTAACGTCAATCACGGCGTGTATCTCGCTGCGGAATCCTTTAATAACCGTGTCGCTGGCAATTGGATCGGAGTTGATGCAACAGGCACAAAAGCTCTAGGGAACCAATGGGGTGTACGACTGGAACACACCAAAAACAATATCATCGGCACCAACAGCGATTCCATCGCCGACTCCGACGAACGCAACGTCATCTCCGGCAACACACTCGAAGGTATCAGCATCGTCGATGCAAACGCCATCGGTAACCACTTCCGTGGCAACTTCATCGGTACCGACCCGACCGGCACAATGGCGGTAGCTAACCTCATCGGGGTAAACATCGCAAATGGATCTAATGGCAACTTCATCGGGACCAATGGAGATGGTCTTAATGATGCTAACGAAGGAAATGTCATTTCAGGCAATACCGACTGGGGGATCAAACTCGAAAATACAGGAACAAGCAACAATCGCATCTCCGGCAATCGTATCGGTACGGATACAGCCGGTCTCGCACCACTTCCAAATCGACACGGAATGATGGTTTGGGCACAAGCCACCAATAACATTATCGGCACCAACTCCGATGGAGTCGGCGACGCACTCGAAGGAAATCTAATCTCCGGAAACAACGAAGTCGCCGTTGTCATTCGTGGTAACGGTACAAACGGAACCGTCTTAGCTGGAAATCGGATCGGTATCGACGCGACCGGTAACGCAAAACTTAGCAACAAGGGTGGAGTGAGTATCCTTATCGACGAAGGTGCTTCGGGAACGCGAATCGGGACAAATTCAGACAATCTTCACGATGCATTGGAACGAAACGTAATCTCTGGGAGTGCGGTCTCTGGAATCGGTGTTCGCACCAATGGCACAACCATCGCCGGCAATTACATCGGAACGAATAGCGATGGTACAGCCCCAATCCCCAACATCATCGGGATACATCTTTCCCAAGGCGCAAGTAATAACATCATCGGTTCAATCGGCACCGCAACCAGTAGCATGAACGTAATCTCCGGTAACACAGACTGGGGGATCCTTCTCGAAAATACGGGCACAAGCAACAACCGGATCTCCGGCAACCTGATCGGCACCTCCGTTAATCGATTCACTCCACTGCCCAACGGAAACGGTATAGGCATCCTCTCGGGCGCGTCGAACAATACGATCGGGTCAAACAATGACGGCACAAATGATTCTCTCGAAGGAAATATCATCTCTGGAAACTCCTCCAATGGAATCTACATTCGCGATGAAAATACGACCGGAAACAAAGTCCTCGGAAATCGAATCGGACTCGATGAACGCTACATCCCCGATGGTGCGGTAAGCTGGTACCGCGCAGAAGGAAACATCAACGACTTCTACAACCGAAACAACGGATCGTCCTTCAATGGCACATACACCCAAGGCAAAGTCGGTCAGGCTTTTCGCTTCGATGGCGGACAAGCAATTATCATCCCGTACGACGCATCCCTCGTACCCGGATACAACTCGTTTTCGGCAGAACTATGGGTGAAAACTCCGTCACTGGCAAACGCAGTCATCATAGAAAACTACGAGTGTGGTGGTTACTGTCCAAATGGTGGCGCTAATTCCGCATGGACGCTTGGATTGACCGGCGGTAAAGCGTACATCACCCTGAGGGACAGCTTCCAAACAACGCAGTTTTTAGTTGATTCTGAAATCATCGCCGATGATAAATATCATCATCTAGCAATGGTCAGGGATATCGAAAACCAACGAGTGACTCTCTATGTGGATGGAATTTCTGTACAGTCGGAAACACTGAATTCCCTTCAGTACATCGGCGATAATGATGGAGAGGCAGACCCTATCACGCTTGGGTATCATCGCCCACCTTCTATTAACCCTGGTGACGCCTACTACTTGACCGGTGAAATCGATGAACCGACGATCTACTCCAAAGCCCTCTCTGCAACAGATGTTGCAGCAATCTATCAAATGGGCTCAGGTGGTAAAAAATTCACCCAAGCACTACCTAACGGTGTCAACGGAATCCTAATCGATAACGCCCCCAATCAACAAATTGGCGGCACCTCCCCCGCCGCTCGAAATACCATCGTCGGAAACTCCACCCCCAACAGCGCTGCGATCAGAATCACAGGCTCCACCGCTTCGAATAATCGAGTCCAAGGCAACTGGATCGGTACCGATGAATCAGGCAATGTCGCACTCGGCGGTGCCACCGGTGTGGTGATCGATAACGCTACAAACAACTTCATCGGCACCGATGGCGATGGAACGTCCGATGGAGCCGAAGGAAACCTTATCTCCGGTATCAACGGCCCCGGTGTTATCCTTACCGGATCTCTCACTTCGAATAATTCCGTCGCGGCCAACACCATCGGAACCGCCCAAGACAAAGTCAGCCCACTTCCAAACAACGGCCCCGGAATCCTGGTGAGCAATCAAGCCACCAGCTCCAAAATCGGTGGCCCAAACCCCGAATTTGGAAACCAAATCTCCTTCAACCCTGTGGGAATTCGAATCGAAGTCCCCACAGAGAATCTGCACACCCTCCGTCATAATCGGTTCCATCAAAACACTTCGATCGCAGTCGACTTAGGCCCTTCCGGCCCAACACCGAACGATATCGGTGACTCCGATTCGGTCAAAAATGCTCCTGTCATTACCTCTGTGCGACGCACCAACTCATCTCTCATCGTCGAAGGCTTCGCACGACCAGGTACCGAGTTCGACCTCTACAAAACACTGCCGTATTCCAATGGACTAGGCCAAGGAAGTGCATTCATCGCACGCCTCTTCGAAGGTGGCTTGCAAGACCAAGACGACACTACTGGCACTTACGATGCCTCTACCACAGGCAACAGCAACGTAGGTACCGACACGACCAACCGCTTCCGATTCATCCTCCCGCTTAACTCCCTGCAAAACCCAGTTGCTGCAGGGGATTCCGTCACGGCAATCGCTGCCGATCCGACTTCCGAATTTGGCATCAACACACCCGTCGTAGCATCTTCACTTTCTCCCTCAGAACTCGGTCCACAATCCTTATCAATTACCAACAATACTATTGCTGAGCTTTCCGCGACAGGAACCATCGTCGGCTTCCTCGCGGCCAATGGCTACGAACTGCGCCCAAGCTGGGAATACACCTACAGCTTGGTCTCCGGAGCAGGGAGTGACGACAATGATGCCTTCCGTATCGTTGACAACCGCTTGGTCTCGAACCGAATCTTCGATTACGAGACCAAGCCCACTTACACGGTCCGCATCCGCGTGACCGATCCAAATAACCGATTCCTCGAATCGGCTATGACCATCGCAATTAGCGATGCAAAAGAAGATGGTAGCGGACCGTATATCACCCGCGCAAGCGTATCAACGACAGGCGTACAAGGAGACAAGTTATCCCAAAACCCCGCTATGAGCGCCGACGGCAGATATGTTGCTTACACGACCCAAGCGACCAATATCCATCCACAAAAAACCTCTTCGAGCAACGGCGTAGTTCGCAAAGATCTTCTCACCGGCGAAGTCATCCTTGTCAGTCCTCCCACCGCCGTCAACGCACGATTCCCATCGATCAGCGCCAGCGGTCGCTATATCGTCTTCGGTGCCGATAACGATTTCGGTTTGGGAGATAACAATAAGGCGCAAAGCATCTTTTTGTATGATGCCCAAACAGCAAAGACCGAATTGGTAACCTCCATCAACTTTGTGGGACTCAATGGTGGTGCCATCGCCGACCAACCTCCCTATGCAGTTAGTGCAGATGGTCGCTACGTCGCATTCAGCAACTGGGAAAATCTGTCAGCCAACTCCTACCGAAATCGTATCTATGTAAAAGACATGCTTACCGGTATTAGCACCGTCGTCACCGAAGAAATTGACATTCCACTTTACTTCGCATCCCTTAGCGCAGACGGTACTCATGTGGCTGTTTCAAGAAGTGGTGGTGCGCGCATCACTCCAGGTGTGATCGGCTACAGTGTCTTCAATCTCAAAACAGGTGCTCGCTACGATATTCCAACTAGAACCACCAGTGATACCCAAGGCTGGCAATCCTCTCTCAGCGGAGACGGTCGTTACTTAGCCTATGTGCAGAATTGGGAAGCTTATCTCTTTGATACCCTTACAGGTTCAAACCAGCGAATCAGCGGTGCTTACATCCCGGGCGGAAACGTGACAGCACTCAACATCAGCCCGTCTATAACCCTAGATGGCAGTACCGTTGCAACCTACTCGCTGTACAAGATCGACAGCTTCATTTACGGCGGCATTGCAACCTACGACGTGGTCTCAGGTGTTTCTAAACGCTACGAAACTACTTTTAGCACACCGGGAACGTTAAATACTGTATTCACCTCAAGCATTTCAGCGAATGGTGCCAAGTTTGCAATTCATAGCGATATCGGTGAACTCGTCCCGGATGACACCAACGCTGTCCGCGATGTCTTCGTCGTCGATCTTCATCGCCCCATCACAACAATTTCTCCCGCTACCTCCTCCACGCCAGAATCTACACCCGTAGGCACCACCATCGCTTCCCTTGCGGCAAGCGATATGTTCTCTAACACGATCTTGGCTTCCTACGCCCTCGTCACCGGAGAAGGATCATCCTCCAACGCACTCTTCGAAATCGTAGGCAACACTCTCAAACTCAAGCAACCACTCGATTACGAAACGAAGACTTCACACTCCATTCGAGTCCGTGCAACCGACCCCCAAGGCAGATCGTTCGACCAAGTCCTTACGGTTGACGTTACAGATGTTCCTGAGCCTCCGTTGATTATCTCGGGAACTCCAGGGAGCGATGCGTTCAGCGTCACGCAAAACAATGCGAACTCCTGGACCATTCGCCGTGGCACTACCACACTGCATAACGGGCCAATCCCTGCGGGAACAGAAGTCCAAATACTTGCAGGAGATGGCATCGACACGTTGACCATCAACGGCTCTTCAGCAGCAGATACCTTTACGATCAATGGCGATTCAATTACCCTCAACTCCACCGTAATTCGGCATACCGACGTAGAAACGAGAACCGCAAATGGCTTAGGACAATCGGATATCTTCTACATCAACAGCTCTATCCAAACTGTCAACGGTGGCGATGGAGCCGATCGATTCCTTATGGCGGATAGCGAACTGACCGTCGGTGTGATTGAAGGTGGTACTGGCTACGACACGCTTGACTACTCAAATCGTAGCACGCCCCTAACTCATACAGTCGGTTCTAATGCTTCTACGAACGTCACCCGTTTCAATGCAATCGAATCGATTGTTGCAACGTCGGGTTCGGACGAACTGATCGGTCAAAACCTAACAACCTATTGGGCTATTACAGGGGAAAACACTGTTCAGATCACCAACGTTGACTTCGTTGGTTTCGAAAACCTTACCGGTGGCACAGGCAGTGACTTCTTCCAACTCTGGAACTCCAATTCCAGAATCACTGGCAAAATTCTCGGTGGTGATGGCAACGACCGCCTCACCGCTTTCAACCGCGAGAACACTTGGAATCTCAACGCCGCACGTGGTGGTTCAATCACCGATCAAGTCACCGTCTTTGAAAACATCGAACTACTCGTCGGTGGCAC
>JBEICB010000381.1:0-2795 GCA_040373655.1 Pirellula sp.
CCAAGGGACCGCGGAACGTACCATGCACGCGTGGCTGTTTTACGCGCGGGCTGGTGGGTTTCGCGGTCGGTGAATGATACCTGGCGGATGGAATGATCGTGGCTGGGTTGTCCCAGTGGTTTAGAAATTGACCGGCCCACCGCTTCACCACACCCTACGTCCCTTACCCACGACGAAATACTCTCGTATTTTGAGCGATCCATCCATGGACCACCATATGATAAACTCCAGTAAGATTCTCCACGGATATCCATCCTACATACGGTATCAAACTTCAAATAATTCCCATGAGCAAATTCATCCCAGCTCTGCTCTTATCCTGTCTGCTTGGTCATCCAACCCATGCATTCGATCCACTCATCTCGACCGCAAACAATGACAAAGACAGCAAGCCTTTTTACTGCTTCCTTCCATTAAAAAACGATTCGGCCAAAGATAGCGATAATCGTTGGAATGCATCAGCGACGCCTGGAGTTCAGTACATCGATCCGGACGGCCAGTCCCCATTTCAATCAGCCTTTTTCGATGAGAAAAACCTCATCGAGCTCGATGGCTCCAGCGAACTGAATTCCCAAAACCTATCGGTAGAACTGTGGTTTCGTAGCGAACAAATCTGGAACGCGAAGTATTGGCCAGGAGCCGCAACTCTTGTCAGTAAGTTCACTAGCGGCTGGGCATCGAGCGATTGGGGAATCATCGGCGGAAGCTTGAGCGAAGGTGTCAACGAAGGACGTATCCTGGTAGGAATTGGTCCTTCGGGCGGCGGAGATGTGGTGCTGGTATCGCCCCCAGGCCTCAACGATGGAACGTTCCATCATCTGGTTTGGACTCGCAGCGAAACAGGTGAGAACGCCTTGTTTATCGATGGAAAAATCGTCGACCGCAAAATGGAAAATGGTGGCTCAATCACAAACACTCGACCGATACAAATCGGTGGCGAAAGCTGGGAAAAGGGTGGACGATACTTTCGCGGCAACCTAACCGCGATCTCATTCTACACCCATGCCCTCTCCGAAGAGCAAGTACGTTTGCATTACGACACGGTAAAAGTTGCACCCAACCTTCCTCCATCGGCGAACCGTAAAGTTGATTTCGCAACGGATATCAAGCCACTGCTTAAGAAATACTGTTTCGACTGCCACGGGCCAGGCCTCGATCAAGGTGGGTTGTCGATGGCAACACGCGCTCAAGTGCTCGAAGGTGGAGAGACAGGTCCCGGGCTCTTCGTTGGCAACAGCATCTCCAGCGCGCTGGTCCATCGGATTTCTGGCCTCGATCCCGAGCAAGCCATGCCCCCCGATGGCGAACGCATGCCACCACAAGAAATCGGATTGATCCGAGCTTGGATCGAGCAAGGTGCTCTCTGGCCTGCAAGCGAGGATACCGCCGATCCTCGCATCGAGAGCTTCCGTGCGCACTGGGCGTTCCAACCTTTAATGCAACCACCCTTGCCTACCCCCGACAAGCCCGCCCATGCGAATTGGATCCGTGGACCCGTCGATCAATTTATCGCTGCGCGACTACATTCGGAAAATCTCGACCCCGCTATGCTCGCTTCTCGATACGAACTGCTGCGGCGAGTGTACTTCGATCTGACTGGACTACCCCCATCTCCCGATAAAATCCGAACGTTCCTGTCAGACAGTCGGCCCGAGGCATACGCTGATCTCGTCGAAGAGTTACTTGCGTCGACCGCCTACGCTGAACGCTGGGCAAGGCATTGGCTAGATGTCGTGCGTTATGCAGATTCAGGTGGTTTTGAAACAGATATTGTTTACGAACAAGCATGGCATTACCGTGACTATGTGATTCGTAGTTTCGCTACCAATAAACCAATTGATCGGTTTCTCATGGAGCAAGTCGCTGGCGATGAACTCTGGCCAGAAGATAACGATACGATGTCGGATGCTATCGCGCTATGGACCCTTGGACCATGGCCCAATGCTCTCGATCAATACCCGGAGATGCTTGAATATGTAAGACGCACTGACCAAGTCACAACCTTTGGGGAAGCGATGTTGGGTTTAACAGTCGGTTGTGCCAATTGCCACAACCACAAGTACGACCCGATCAGCCAACGCGATTATTTTGGACTCGAAGCAATTTTTGCTGCTAGCGAAACTTGGGATCGCAACACCAATAAAAAGAGCTGGGGCAAAGGCGAACGGAATCACTTTAGAATCCTACGGCACGCATCGACTCCAACAGCCATCCGTCTACTAGGACGCGGCGAACTATCCAAACCACGAGGACTGATCCCACCTTCCATTCCTTCCTTTTTCCCAGGAGGTGGTGAACTTCCCAGCAGCAACAACGAAAACCTTCATCGCCGGGCACAATTAGCGAAATGGTTGGTATCACCCTCGAACCCTTTGACCGCACGAAGCTTCGTGAATCGCGTCTGGCAATGGCATTTTGGACGCGCCATCGCACCAACACCGAACGACTTGGGACTTAAAGGCGCTCCCCCCACCCATTCCGAATTGCTCGATTGGTTAACCTATGATTTTTGCCAAAGCGGTTGGGATCTGAAACATCTACACCGCCGAATCCTCTTCTCGGCAACCTATCAACAATCGGTCCAGCGATCCCAACATGCAATGCAATCCGATCCAGAGAACAACTCTCTAGCCAGTTTTCCATCGCGGAGATTATCGGCCGAGGAAGTCTGGGATCATTTGCATTCCGCAGCCGGTACATTGGAATTGGATTCTTACGGTCCTCCCTTCGTGCCCGCTCTATCCGAAGAAGAACTGCTCGGTCTCTACGATATCGAACAAAACACCACGAAAAAA
>JBEICB010000144.1:0-11376 GCA_040373655.1 Pirellula sp.
CGCGACGGAGGATGTCGACGAGGAAACTCAGTCATCGCAATCGATGATGCCTGCAGGCTTGGTACTGCAATTGGCGAATGAGCAAGCGTTGCTGGATTTGTTTCGATATCTGTTTGAGGTTCAGGCTGGAGGTCCCAAGGTTGCAACAACAATGCAGCCAGACTTGTCGATGTTGGCCTTCAAAATTCCGCAGTACGAAGCTCATATAGATCATGCTGGTTTCATTCGAGATTGGAATTCGGATAGTTTTGCGAGGGGGCAGGCTATCTACACTCGAGTTTGCGCGAATTGCCATGGAACCAAGGAGTTGATGGGGTCATTGCCGACTGCTTTACGGTTTGGAGAGGGGAAGTTCAAAAGGGGTAGTGATCCGTACACCATGTATCAAACATTGACGCATGGCTATGGCTACATGCCCGCGCAGACTTGGATGGTCCCATCACAAAAGTACGACGTGATTCATTACATCCGCGACACGTTCTTTGAATCCAATCCGAATGTGCCGTCAGAACAGCTTGGAGATAGTTATTTTGCGGGGCTTCCCAAGGGGGATTCGCGAGGTCCTGATCCATCGAATATCGAGGTTTGGAGCGCGATGGACTACGGCAATATGCTCACGCATTGTTATGAGATTCCAGGTGAGCGATTGAACATCGCGTACAAGGGTGTTGCGATACGGCTAGATCCAGGCCCGGGTGGAATTGCACGTGGTGGGCAGTGGATGGTTTTTGATACGGACACGTTGCGATGGGCTGCAGCTTGGGAAACAACGGAGGATAAGGCAACCTCAAGGTTTATTGATTGGCGGGATATCCAGTTCAACGGTGAACATGGAATTCATCCTCGTATTAGTGGTTCGATCGTTTTTGCAAATAGCACTGGGCCAGGCTGGGGGGCACCGGAAGGATTGCTAGGTCAAGGCACGGATGTTGATCTCTTTGAGGATACGCTTCGAGTTGAGGGGAGAGATCATCGGCGCTACGGGCCGCTACCGAGAGAATGGGGGCAGTATCAGGGGCAATTTGTGACTGGTTCGCAGACGGTACTTTCCTATCAAGTCGGCAAGACACAAGTTTTAGAAACTCCGCGCAGTACCTCAATACAGGACGGCACAGCCTGGTTTGGGCGGATCTTGAACGTTGCAGCACATGAGGATTCGATTGAATTGCGATTAGCTGATTGTGATAAGGGGGATGACGAACAGTTTGTGCCATTGAGTCCAGCGGGTGGTACTGGCGTACAATCTGCCACTGCATTGGTGGGGCGGTTCGGTGATCGGATGGTTGTTGTATCAGGGATGCATCAGGGGCTAAGTTGTCGAGTAATGCGAGATCGAGTGACTCTTCGTATTGCTCCTCAATCGGAACCACAGCGGTTTTCCGTTTGGATTGGGAGATGGAGTGATCGATTGGGGCTAGTCGCACCACATTCCAAGGAGATGGGGGATTGGTTGAGTCCATTTGTTGCTGAAGAGCATGATTTGATGCCTGGACCGAAGAATTGGAAGCAGCGTTGGCCTGAGTTATTTGAGACGAAGGCTGTTCTGGTATCAGCGAATAGTGCAGTTGGAAGTGCGTTTGCAGTAGATACGATTCAATCTCCAGAATCGAATCCTTGGTTAGCGCAGATGCGATTTACGGGGCTTGACTTCTTCTCGGATGGTTCGATGGCGGTTTGCAGTTGGGACGGCGACGTCTGGCATGTCCGCGAAGACTTGCACAAAGAGCGATGGACATGGAAGCGAATGGTATCCGGATTGTATCAACCGTTAGGGCTAAAGATTATCGACGACCAAGTATTTTTAACTTGCCGCGATCAGTTAGCTGCACTGCATGATTTGAACGGAGATGATGAAACGGATTTCATCGAGTGTTTTAATAATGATCATCAGGTCACAGAGCACTTTCATGAATTTGCGATGGGGTTACAGGCCGATGCGGAGGGGAATTTTTATTATGCTAAGTCCGGACGGCATGCGCTTGCTGCAGTCGTTCCGCAGCACGGTACGTTGTTAAAAGTCTCTGCAGATGGAAAGACCACGGAGATTCTTGCGACGGGCTTCCGAGCTGCGAATGGGGTTTGTCTGAATCAGGATGGTTCCTTCATCGTGACGGATCAAGAGGGTTTTTGGAATCCAAAGAATCGCATCAACTGGGTGACTGTAGAACCAAACGGTAAGCCGAAGTTCTACGGAAATATGTTTGGATACCATGACGTAACAGATACATCTGATGATGCGATGGAGCCACCATTGTGTTGGATTACCAATGCGTTCGACCGTTCACCGGCGGAGTTGTTGTGGGTGGATAGTCCGACTTGGGGTGAGCTCCAAGGAGGTCTTTTGAATTTGTCATACGGTTACGGGAAGGTTTACTTGGTGTTGCATGAAGAGATGGATGGATTGCGTCAGGGGGGGATGATTGAGCTTCCCATTCCGGCGTTTCCAACAGGGGTGATGCGTGGGCGTTTTTCCCCAGGTGATCATCATTTGTATCTCTGTGGCATGTTCTCTTGGGCTGGTAATGCGACCGCACCGGGTGGTTTGTATCGGATTCGTAAATTGCCGGAAGTCAGTCCATTGCCTGTCTCGTTACGAGTTGAAGGGCAGCAGATTTCTTTAGGTTTTGCACAACCGCTGTCGGAGAGTTCGGCGGATGTTTCTCGAGTGCAAATTCGACGTTGGGGTTTAAAACGATCGAGGAACTATGGATCTGAACATATCAATGAGCGTTCGATGAAGGTCCTTTCTTCGGAGTTGTCTCCGGATCGACGCACCATCGTACTGCAGGTTGAGGATTTAGAGCCGACCTGGGGCATGGAGATCCGGTATCAATGGGAAGGCTTAAATCGTCAGCCCATCGAGGGAGTGATTCACAATACAATCCACCGTGTGGGGAAAACTGATGAGTAGTTTCTCTTCACTCCAGTTGACTTGATCAAAGAAAAATTCCTTTCCAAGGATTGCAAACGATCATGAGTATCACGAGACGACGTATCCTGCAGGCGGGATCTGCATTAGGCGGATTGCGATTGATGTCCTCTGCGTTGCAAGTTGATGCTCGAACGCTCGCTGTCTCGCCGGAACCAGGAGAAGACTTGATCCGTTATGTCGAGCGACTGGCTGGGAGATGGGATCTAAATCTCTATCGCCTTCTCTTGGGTGCGGCCAATGAGTTGAAGGAGGGGGACGCAATTGTTGGAGTTGCAGCAAAGGAAGAACTGCAACGAAGAGTTGCTCGTAATCTTTTGTCTCGAACGAGTTTGGGTGCGATCGATTCTCATCCACCATTCGAAGACAAAACATACCAGATGTTGATACGTTCACGCGATGCTGAGGTTTTCCAAAAGATCAGTGACTGGAGTTTCGCAAAATTCAAAGAGTTTTTGCTTGTGCAGCCCGAGGACGTCGTTCGTGGAATCCTTCCTGGTCTTTCGAGCGATGTGATCGCTTGTGCTGTGAAGTTATTTACGAATGAAGAGTTGATTGCTGTCGGGAGAAAGTTGTTTCATCCACTACCTGGTACCCAAGTTGGTTCGATGGGATATATGGGTGCTCGGATTCAGCCGAATTCGCCAACCGATCATCCTGAGGACATTCGCTGGCAGGTTTTCGATGCGTTTGCCTATGCAGTGGGAGATGTGTTGATTGGAACTAATCCAGTATCGAGTGAGTTGGAGTCTGTGGCAGCAGTAGAGGCGACTCTGAAAGACATAGTTGACACATTCCAGATCGCGGAAGTGCTCCCTTATTGTGTGCTTTCGCACATCGACATCCAGGCGGAGTTAGAGAGTCAGCATCCCGGTTCGACGGCGTTATGGTTCCAGAGTATTGCTGGATCGGACGCGGCGAACGGTACATTCGATGTCACGCTTGAAAAGATGCTGCGGCATGCTGGTAACAAACGTGGTGCATTTGGATTGTATTTTGAAACGGGGCAAGGGGCCGACTTCACCAACGGACACGGTGCCGGAACGGATATGCTTATCCACGAGTCACGAAAATACGGTCTTGCGAGACTTTTGACTCAGTCTCTTGTGCAAGCCAAGCAGCAACGCGGAGAGGGGTCGGATGCTTGGGTGCATCTAAACGATGTTGCCGGTTTCATTGGTCCGGAAGTGTTTCGAACCAAAGAGCAATTGGTCCGTTGTTGTCTCGAAGACATTGTAATGGGTAAATTGCACGGTTTGATGATTGGGCTTGATATATGTACGACTCTGCACATGGATGTCAGTCTTGACGATCTTGGATGGTGTATCGAGCAGATCATGCCCGCAAATCCTGGGTATCTGATGGCATTACCCACTAGGATCGATCCTATGCTTGGTTACCTAACTACCGGTTACCACGACCACGTGAAAATCCGCGAAAAGTTTGGTTATCGTGTTGGAGATGCGATGTGGAAGTTTTTCCAAGAGCTCGGAGTCATTGACTTTGAAGGAAATCCGACCGAGCACTTTGGAGATCCGAGTTGGGTATATGTGGCTTACGCAAAGCGAAAAGGGGATTTGCGGTCCGAGGAGGCTTTGCGCGATGAGGCGCGCGAAAGGATCAAGGAAGTCCGTGCACGAGGTGTCTTTATCGCCGAGGGTTACTCTGAGCAAGTGTCAGAGCTTCCTGCTGCGTTGAATACGCAGATTCACTCTATTTACGATGATGCAAAGCGATGTATTTGGGCGGAGTTGCCGCGAGACTTCGAAACTGCGATTCCGAATGCGATTTCAATTGAGACGCTTGCTAAAGACCGAAATGACTACATACTTCATCCGACTAGCGGAGAGGAACTCAGCGAGAATTCGTTGCTAAAAGTCAAGTCTCTCCGACGCAAGCATGACGATACGCACAACACAGTGTTAGTGCTTTCAGACGGCCTAAACGCGTTGGCAAATACCACAGATTCACAGGCTCCAGAGCTCGTTGCGGCCTTGCGAAACCAACTCTCCGAACTTGGGGTTTCACTCTTTCCAGAGTTACTGGTTGTTCGATCGGGGCGTGTCCGTGCTGGTTATCGCATTGGGGAGACACTGTTCGGTGGACGGGAGGGGAAATGTCAGTTGTTGCACATTGTCGGAGAGCGGCCGGGTAGCGGGCACCGAACCTTGTCGATTTACCTTACGAGCGCGGCGGGTGAAACTTGGGGTGTTCCTTCAACCGTTGATCACAATATTACTAAGGTGGTATCGGGTATCGCAAAAACGGCGTTGTTGCCGGTCCATGGAGCGGAGGCTGCAGTTCGTATTTTGCGAACGATGATTTAAGGCAAGAATATGTGGGCAGGAAGATGCGGGCAGGAATATGGGAAGGGGTGAGGACTTACTTGATGAGAGTTGGAGAGGCAGGGGGGCAGGCATCATTTTCAAAATTAGATTTCTGTTCTCATGGTCCTTCACTTTCATGCCCCCATTTTCATGCCAATTTTTCCGTTTGTTTTTCTGCGTCCGTATAAATGCCCCGAAGAATTTAGGAGGTAGGGCTAGAGTTAATCACTTGGGAAAGCGAGGGAGTATTCCAGAGCGTGAGTCAGAAGAAAGTCATGTGTTCGTGTAGATTTTGAGGGTCCTCCTGAGAGGTGGATTATTAGTCAAGGGAGAAATGACATGACTGCTTGGGTGCCGGTAATTGGACCAATTGCAGGTGCTGTTTTGGCTGCATTTACGTATAACTTGCTGTGCGGCTTGAGCCTTTAAAGGGTTCGATAACTGAGGGCATCCGTAAGGGGATTGAAGAATGCGATTTGAGAATCGAGTGGTTGTGGTCACGGGTGGTGCGAGAGGCATTGGAGAGGGATGTGCTCGCGTGTTTGCTAGGGAGGGTGGGCTCGTGGCTATCTTGGATCGAGATTTGTCTGCTGCTCGGAGTACGGCTGATCAATTGGGCCTTTTATCTAACCAGGATGGTAGCGAGGGTAAGGTCAAGCATCTCGCTATTGCTTGTGATGTAGCTGATGAAACGCAGGTGGCGAGGAGTATATCGCAAGTTATAGCAACCTTTGGACGATTAGATTGTTTGATCAACAACGCGGGGATCCATCCGCCGGACACACCGATTGAGTCGATGAAACCTGAGGATGCTTTGAGTGTCTTGCGTATCAATTTCTTGAGTACCTACTCGATGTGTTATTATGCATTGGAGCATCTCAAGAAAACGCGTGGGACAATTATCAATGTCAGTTCTATGACAGCAGTCTTAGGGCAAAAGAATTCTACGGCATACGCTGCGAGTAAGGGGGCTCAGTTATCGTTTACGAAGTCCTTGGCGTTGGAGTGTGCACCCTTTGGAATTCGTGTCAACGCAATACTTCCGAGTAATGTTGACACTCCTTTGATGCGTCAATGGGCTTCGAGTCTGCCGGATCCTGAAGCTGCATTGGAGCGAATCGCAGCGTTGCAACCCTTGGGGAGAATGGCTGATATTGAGGAGATGGGTAAGACTTGTTTGTTTCTGGCTACTGAGGACAGTAGTTTTATTACGGGGCAGGGGATTGAGGTCGATGGCGGTGCAGCGCTTGACTACTAAGTCGGCGGCGAGTGAACACGGGGAGGGGGCGCGCGAGCTACTGCGCCGGGATTACGATACGATTATCGTCGGCGGGGGCGCTGCTGGGGTTCGGCTAGCGAGTGAGTTGGTTCGTCGGGAGGATCGAGACGTACTACTACTGGAGTCGGGTGCTTCTCATGCTGGTCCGAATTCGAGAGTCCCAGCGTTTTATCCGCGAGCATTCGGGGGGAGATTGGATTGGGGATACGCAACGGTTCCACAGCGTCATCTCGGTGGGCGCAAGATTACGTTGCCCAGTGGTAAGTTGCTTGGTGGGTCGACCGGCATCAACGCAATGATTTGGATTGAGCCATCGCATGGCTGTTTGTTGGAATTCCAGGAAGCTGGCGGAGAGCAATGGAATGTCGCGAGATTGCGGGAAGACTTCGTTTCGCTACGAGGTGAGATGCTGGGAAATGGATATTTAAGTGCTCCAGCTTTGCACCCGAATACAGGTGGATTTGATTTTCAATTACAAAAGGAGTTGGGGTGGGATTCGGTGATTCTGGACCGTGCTCGTTTGGGCGTAGGGGCTTATCGCAGGGCACAGCAACGTGGCCGAAGGGTGAGCAGTGCAGAGCTTTTGAGAAATGTCGATGGAAAGTTAACGGTATTGACCGAAGCGGATGTTGAAACGTTGCATTGGTGTGGCGAGAGAGTCCAAGGGGTGAATTTGAGGATTGGCGGCGAGAGTGTCGCTGTGAAGGGATCACAAATCGTTTTGTGTTGTGGTGCGATTGGGACTCCGGCTTTGTTGTACAAAAGTGGGATCGGTCCCGCAGAGATTCTCAGAGAAGCTGGGCTTGTGGTCCGGCATGCATTGGAGGGGGTTGGGCAAGGTTTGCAGGATCACTTGATCTACCCGATGGTTTATCGGCTTGAATCAGGAGTACCCTTTGGGTTACCCATGAATGAACTGGACCGCCGGAGTTACCTGCAAGATGCCGAGGGGCCAAAGGCATCAAATCTCTCCGAGTATGGTGGTTTTTTGATGCTCACGGGATGTGTGTAGATTTGGGGAAATCGCAGCGCGAGGATTTATCCTTGCGTGGCAATTTGGGGGCTTCACCAGTCTTTCAGTGGCATGTCACGCCTACTGATTATCTACGTTACCCGCGATACAAGGCCGAGTATCCTACGATCAGTGTAGGAGTTTCATTGTGCAAGCCACGATCTAGGGGTGCGGTGAGAATTCGTCGTGATGATGCCAGGGATGGAGGAACAGAGTTGCTGATTGATCCCAATTATTTGGGTGACGAAGCAGACTATGTTGCATTGCGAGAGGCGGTACTTTCGACTCGGAGGATTTTGAAGAGCTTGGTACAGTTCTCAGACACTTCGGAATGTGAGTTGGGGGCAAATCCGAGAGTGGCACAAGAGGTTTTCCCGGGTGAGTCCCGAGGAGACGAAACGGTCGCGGTAACAATTAGAAAGTTCTCGACAACTCTTTATCACTACAGCAGTAGTTGTCGCTTTGGTGTTGATCGCCTAGCGCCATTGGATACACAGTTGAGAGTCAAAGGACTTGACGGACTATATGTTTGTGATGCATCGGTACTTCCCTCTGTGTTGGGTTGCAATCCGCAGGCAACGGTACAGGTGCTTGCCAAGAGGTTGGCAACTTGGATTTAGTTTTTGGACTATCAAGATTACTCCGCTAATGAAGCACCTTGTGCTCGCGGGTCGTGTGAAGCTTCTAGGCTCGTGTTTCTTCGTTCGATGGCTTGGCAAATAGCGAGTGCAGAAGCAGGTTCGAGGCGATGGCCTAGTGCTTCTAGTTCTTTGATCTGATTCTCAGAGAATTGAAGTGGCGTATTTCTTCCGATTGTGTTTTCGAATTGGACTTTATTGGGTTGCCATTGATGGTGCATTCGAGGTGCGGCGACAGCGGAGTCCACATCTAATTTTCCGTCCAGGACTCGAAGTAGGACTTGGAGTGTTGCGTTGATGATTTTTGGGCCACCGGCAGCGCCGGCGGTGAGTACCGGTTGGTTATTTTTATCGAGGACGATGGTTGGGCTCATACTGGATAGTGGTCGTTTTTTGGGGCCTACAGCATTTGCTTTTGAGCCTACGAGTCCGAAGGCATTTGGGGTTCCGGGTGCGATGGCGAAATCATCCATTTCGTTATTGAGCATAACACCTGTGCCTGGGACAGTGACTTTGCAGCCCCAGGAGGTGTTCACAGTGCAGGTCATGGCTACCCAGTTTCCATCTGAATCTGCTGTCGTTAGGTGGGTAGTGTGTTTTTTATCGGATTCGGAATTCTCTGTAGTTGGCGTTGGAGTTCTTGATGAATTGAGTTGGTTGGGGACTGTACCGGGAGGATTACCGTGTTGGATATCGCTAGTAGCTTTGTCGAGGCGGAAGTCTCTCATACGTTCTGCGAGGTATGGAGCGTCCAGGAGGGTATGGGGGACATTAACGAAGTCGCTATCACCGAGCCAGTGTGCTCGATCCGCGAATGCTCTTTTCATCGTTTCGATAAGGACATGAAGGTAGGAGACGGGTTGTTGAAGCATCCATTCGCCGATTGGAAACGGTTCGAGCATTGAAAGCATTTGAGCGATGTGCATACCACCGGAGCTTGGGGGTGGAAACCCGATGATTTGATTATCGCGATAGGAAGTGCGTAGTGGGGGGCGGTCGATCGCTACGTACGATTGAAAATCACTTGGGGTTAGGATGCCGCCGATGGATTGGAGGTACTGGCAGCACGTGGTTGCGAAAGGACCTTTGTAGAACCAATCTGGGCCTTCTTTTGCGATGCTTTCGAGGGTTTTTGCAAGATCGGGTTGTCGAAGTATATCACCTTCTTGAATGGGGCGACCATCTTGTTTGAAGTAGATTGCTTTTGAGGCAGGATAAAGTCGTAACTGATCCGCTTCGGATGCGATGGTTCGGCCTACGGAGCGCGAAGTTGGTGTACCTTCAGATGCTATGTTTATTGCATCTGTGAATAGTTGTTCCCAGGGCAGACGGCCTGCGCGCTGGCTCATCGAGAACATGGCTGCGATTTGTCCGGGGACACCGCAAGCCAGTGGTCCATTTTGGCTTAGGTTACTGTTTGGCTTCCCGTCGCGGATGTACATTGATTCGGTCGCGAGTTCGCTAGCGGTTTCACGCCCATCGATTGCGAGTAGTTCACCGTTGGAGCGACGAATCAAAACGAGGCATCCGCCACCGATACCGGAATTATGGCCATCTGCTACACCGAGAACTAAAGCGGCAGAGATTGCGGCATCGATGGCATTACCGCCTTTGCTAAGTGTCCGCATCGCACTTTGGGTAGCGAGGGGATGTACTGTCGCGGCGGCTTGATTAATCGTCAGTCGATCTTGTGTCGACGGACCTAACGAGAGTGGATTTTTTCCCCACAGTTTGTTCGATGGAACGATGTAATTGATCGACGAGACTGCGGATGTAATTTGCAAAAATTTACGACGTGTGGTCATCGAAGCGTTGTTAGGTTTAGGTCGCTTATAGGATAATGCTGCTCAGACAACAAACATCGCCTCTATGCCGAGACGGGAAGGAACATCCCAGTTTGAGGCAAGGCTGTAGTATGTATAGGTTGTCCCAAGCATTGTAGCCGATCTGAGTTGAGTTTTTCATTTTTAGCGGAGGGGAATTAGCCATAGGAACCCAAAGGAATCCGGTCATGATTGGTAGACGTGTGGAACGAGCGATTTTGCTCGAGTCCGGAGTCAAGAAGTTGGGGAACGTGTACCCCGGCGTCGCTTTTGATGAGATGAAGTACGAGGATTTTTGTAATGCGGCTCGTGAGATTGGTCGCAGAGTGGAGTCTTTGTTTTCTAGCGAGGAAACGCCGGGACTGGGGGAGTTAGTCAAGGAATCGGTTGCTGCGATGCTTGGTGGTGTGGGAGTAAATACTAGTCTGGGGACCATCCTATTGCTTGCTCCTATGAGTTTATGTTCGGAGGTGACGTATCCTGGCTCGCTGCGTGGGAGAGTACAGCGATGGGATTCAACTTGCTTTCGCGATGCACTGAGCCTAGTTTTGCAGAGCACAACTACGGAGGATAGTCAGTCGATTTATGAGGCGATTCGCATGACGCAACCGGGAGGGCTTGGGGTTTCCAGAGAGCATGATGTTTCGTCGACGGCTCCTGTATCGATTCTCGATGCGATGCGTGTCGCGGCTGTTTGGGATGATATTGCATTACAGTATACAAATCGGTTCGAGCAGGTCTGTCAGAGCGTAGATTACTTGTTAGGATTTCGTGAGCTAGGACGATCGCTGGAGCATTCGGTACGGATGCTACAGCTGTATTTGCTCACGGAGCGTCCGGACAGTTTGATTGTGCGCAAGCATGGGCAGTATGTCGGGCGAGAGATTCAAGCACGTGCGAGAGAGGTATCCGATTCTGGTGAGTATGGCAGTCAATCGTTTGAAATAGCTTGGGAAGAGCTGGATCGCAGCATGAGGGTTTCGGGAAAGCGGAAGAATCCGGGTACGACTGCGGATTTGATCGCTGCGGCGTTATTCCTTGCGCAGGATGCTTTTGACGAATAGGGTGGAGTATGGATCGGGATGCTTGGCTCAGGTCAGCGTTGCAGTCTTCGGAGATACGTAAGGTGCGGCCCAAAAAACCAAGCCGACGCATTGGGGAGTCGATGGGATATGTGCGAGAACTGGAGGCTGACGGCTTGGGGGGTGTCGTGAATGCGAGGACTTATTTTCTCGTAGGTTCCGAGTGTAGGTTTACATGTTCTATGTGCGACCTTTGGAAGTACACGCTTGAGGATCGCGAGACGCCGAAGGGTAGTTTGGTTTCTCAAGTCAATGCATTACATAGAGATTATAGTCATCGATATGA
>JBEICB010000085.1:0-20619 GCA_040373655.1 Pirellula sp.
GGGTGAGTGGTTACGGGTGAGAGAGCGCTGATGGTAGCCATCCGCTGCCAAGCGGTGGATGTGGCCAGGAAGATCTCCACCGTCTGGCGAGCGGTGGCTACGGGTGAGTGGTTACGGGTGAGTGGTTACGGGTGAGGGAGCGCTGATGGTAGCCATCCGCTGCCAAGCGGTGGATGTGGCCAGGAAGATCTCCACCGTCTGGCGAACGGTGGCTACTGGTGGTGGTTACGGGCGAGTGGTTACGGGGGCGGTTCACGAAGGCCATCCGTAGCTTGCGCTCTATGGTTTGACGTAATCCTGAAGAGTGGTGTTTAGGGGGAGAGGTTCAACGATTTCGTTGTTGGGAAGATCGAGTTCGAGACGTTGAGGAATCACTCCTTCTGCCGTTGGATCATTGCAAGGTGGGCAGTATGCGCCCCCTGCTGCCCCCATGCCACCTGAGAACCCGTAGGTTGCGGAAGTGATTTGACCTGGATCAACCCAAATGTTTTCAGAGTCGACTCGGATGGTACCCAAGTCTTGGTCGAGATTTCTGCGGAGGGCTTCGTAGAAGACCCACACACCGAGGAAGGTGTTTTGGGCGTTGAGCAAGTCTTGCAAGGCGGAGACACTATCGCGAGCTGCGGTCGGTCCGGAAGCTTGGTTTAAGCTTTCCCGGATTTGCCGTAAATCTTCGTTGATAGTGATTTGCTGAGCGGCGATGCGAACAGCATAGCGTTGCAATTCAAAGTTGTATTGGTTGTAACGGATGTTGCGGAGTGAAGAACGAAGACCTTGCCATACACCGTCTTCGTAGCGGTAGTAGTTTCGTTTTGCTTGCTGGTATTCGATGAGAACTTGGCGATACTGGTTGCGTTCATTCATACGAGTCAAAGCAGTATCCCATTGAAAACCAGCGCGTAGTCGACCGGTTCGGCCTCGCAAGGAGAGTGGGTTGTCATTTGCGTTTTGCAAATCACCGCTGAAGACCACATCGAGGTAGCTTTCCAAGTTATCAGCGACTACTTCGATGGATCGCCAAGAGTCTACCAATTGTGCACGGGCGTTCATCCAGTCAAGACGATTTTGTCGGGCGATCTCGACCGCTTCTTCTTGTTGCAAGTCGACTTGAGGTAGGTTGACGCTCTCCACACGTGCTCGGGCTTGGAGAACTTGTAACGCCAAAACATCTTCGGCGAACTCTGCGAGTAGCGATTGGCTTGGCAAGATGACTTGGTCTCGCAAGGCTTTGAACTGTTCTTTGCCATCCCCGCCGGTGCTAGCCAACGCCTTTTCGGCGTCGTTTTGCAATTGCTTGACGCGGGCTTCTCGAGCGCGGAAGCGGTCTTCGAGTTTGTTGAGATCGGTGGAGAGTTTTTCGGGTAAGTTCTCCAGATCGGAGGAGTTCAGCAAAGCAAGATCGAGGGTGTCGGTCGGTAGCAGATTGCAGACCATATCCCGTTCTTGAGCATAGATTGCCCGGAGCCGAGCTAACTCAGCTTCGCGTTGCGGAAGCACCTCTCGCAGTTTTGCGATATCATCGCGAACTCGGTTGAAGTCGGTGCCGAGGAGAGTCTTGCGAACTTCTTCGATGGTCTTGAGTCCTTGTTGGATTCCAGTCACCGAATCTTTCGATTGATCGTTCCATTGCAGCGAGCGTTCTTTGATCCCGGTCTGAGGATTGGTTTCCACAGGGCTGAGTTCTAGCAATTTCGCGTTATCGTCCCCGATCGAATCTCGCAAATCCGCGACTTGGTCACGCCTGTTTTTAAGGTCCGTGCTGATCAAATCGAATTGGTCGAGGATAGGATCTTTGATTTCAATACACACGTAGGGAGGAAGTCCCAACGTGGACTTGAAGTTATCCAAAGCCTGTTCGTAATTGAACTTTTGTTGCAGCAGGCTTGCTTGTGAGGAGATCAAAGCCTGTCTCGCTTGGGCTACTTGAAGTTGTTGGTTCGGTATCGCGTCTTGTGTTGCCGGGATAATCGTCAGTTGTTCGCGTAGGGTGTCTTCGAAGCGAGCCAAGTTATCCCGCAAGCGTGCGACGTTTTCTTCTGCATTGCGAATTTGGAGTTGGTTTTGAACGAGGCCGAGGAAGCCACCGACTTGAGGTACAGCACCGCCGCCACCGAAGCCAGCTCCACCGGCGTTGTTTTGTACGTTCCCGACGGTACCGAAACCGCCGCCGAGCCCTGTAAAGCCTTGAAGACCAGCACCACCGAAGAGTCCCCCACGTCGGGTCGGCCCCGGTTCTGCTTGGCGACCGACCGTGACGGTAGTGTAGAAGCCCGTGCGGTAACGTTCAAAGGCGCGGACGTTGTAAAGTAGAGTTCGTTCGGCGAGGGTTAATCGTTCCATGACAACATCACGTCCTGCACCTCGCAGGAGGGGTTGTACGAAGCTGAAATCGAGCAGGGTCGTAGCTGTTTGCGTGTCGGGGCCTGCAAGTTGCCAAGTCAGGGTGTTTGCGAAGCCGACGATCAAGTCAGCCCCGGTTGTAAATTGTCTGCGCAGTGCGAGGCCTCTGGGGCCGCGCGAGAAGAGACTATTCGAGACAGTGGTGCTCGTATTTCCACCGGCTCCCCGTCGAAGTGAGCCGTCTGCTGTGTAGATCGATCCGTACCCAGCAAACAGTTGATTGCTTAGTAAGAATCGTTCGGAGCTGACGTCTAATGCGGAGAGATACAGCGTCTCGATCTCTGCTTGGTAGTTGGTATTGTGCAGGGTTGCTACGCGTACTGCGGTATCGGCATCAAGGACCAAGACGCCGCGCTCATCGAGTGGGAGATATTGCCACCAGATCGGATTCTCTGCCGTGTTCGTGCGACCGTTGACGTCCCAAAGCGGATAGTGCTTCTTACCATTAACAAGTCGCATGTATTCATGGGCAACTTGATCGTCCTCGGGCATGGGAGGACGGTCTGGATTAAAAGGGTCGAACATTCGAGAGGCGCGGTCGACCTGGATGTTTGGAATCGATGGAGCGGCTGCATCGCAGACCTTCTCGTCGATCAATTGGCTTACTTCTTGGTCTGCCCTAGTTCGGTAATGTGCGCGGTTGCAGCCACTGAGGGTCACCGGAATAAGTGGAACCAGCAAGGCTGTAATGCAAGCATTACGCAAGAGATTTTTCAGCCATTGGCGGTTTGAAGATGAACCTTCCATGGGATACCTGTCTACGGGTATGTGGGTGGAAATACATCTCGTCAGATCGGCAGAATTGAGAGTGCGGATAAGGTGGAGTTTGCGTTTCTGGTAAAATATTCCGGATAGGTGGTCTTTGATGACGGTTTTGTGGGGTTGCGGTTCCTCGTCAGGGTGTCCGAGGGACACTTTGTGGTTGAATAGGTAATCTGCGGGGGAGGGTGAGCCACCTTGAGACTCGCAGTGATTTTGAGTGGAATTTCTTAGGGTGGTATGGGCTATGGCGCTCTGCAACTCGACTACCGGGCCCGATATCTTGCCACTTTCGGAGGGTAAGCCCCCTCATCGGAAGGGGTTCAATAGTGAAATCGTTGGGATATGCGGTTGGATTGGATTGCTTTAGGACGATTAGGGCGGATTTATTATTGGCAGAAGGATCGGAGCACACACTGGTTCCTTGCTTAGAGACCATTCCAATCAACATCAATCATGGATGCAGAGCGAGACACGCCGGAGCGTAGGGTTTCGGAGTTCAGACCGCGCACGAGTAATTTTCATCGCGTGGCGAAAGTGCGTGTGCAGCAGGAGCGATCATTGAGATCTATTTCTCGGCAGACGGGAGTGCTGATCAGCATTTTGCGGTCTCAGGAGAAGCCGGATAGCAACTTGACGCTTGCGGAGCTGTACTGGTGGAAAGAGGTTTTAGATGTTCCGATTGAGCATCTATTAGTCGACAGGGATATTCCCTTGACGGAATCGCTGCGAGACCGGGCTTGTTTGGTAAAGATCATGAAAAGTGTCATGGTCTTGAGTGAGATTACTACATCGAAACGGGTGATGCGACTTGTTTCACTATTGCGAACTCAATTGGTCGAATTAATGCCTGAGCTAGGTGAGGTTCGTTCTTGGCCAGTTTCTGGAGCTCATCGTTCGATTGACCTGTTGGGGCGTGTGATACGCGAACCGATTTCTACGAGTCAGCTTTACTACGAACCGTAGTTGGGACGAATGGCACCGATCGAGCATGTGCCCGTAGCCACCGCTCGCCAGACGGTGGATGTTTTCCTGGAGACGTCCACCGCTTGGCAGCGGATGGCTACCATCAGCGCTCTCTCGCCCGTAACCACTCACCCGTAACTTCTCACCCGTAACCACTCACCCGTAACCACCGCTCGCACGTAGCCACCGCTCGCCAGACGGTGGATGTTTTCCTGGAGACGTCCACCGCTTGGCAGCAGGTGGCTACCTTGATCCTGACAGCGCGAGCTCAATACGGTACGCCTCCGGCTGACCGCTAAACGAAAAAAGAGGCCGATTGGAGAGTATTGGGCTCAAGCCAAAAGTTCTTGGACCACTTTGCCGGTTGAGAGGGGATGTGGTCTTTCTTCTCGGTCGAGCAAGACTTGGTTGGGATCATATCCAAGAAGATGAAGCATAGTCGCGGTATAGTCTTGAGGTGTCATTGCATCGCGTACGGGGTAAGCGGCATGTCGGTCGCTCTCTCCGTGAACGTATCCGCGTTTGATTCCGCCACCTGCGAGGATTCCGCTGTAGCAATACGGCCAGTGTTCTCGTCCAGCGTTATTGGCGGTGATTTGGGGTCTTCGTCCGAACTCACCGACCCAAGCGACGAGTGTATCGTCGAGCATGCCCCGTTCTTCGAGGTCTTCGAGGAGTGCCACGAATGCAGCTTGGGATGGAGGTATCAAGTCATTCTTGAGTCTTTTGAAGTTATCGCCATGGGTATCCCAAAAATTTTGACCATCATTGTGCCAATTGACACTGACGAGGGAGACGTCGTGTTCAAGCAGTCGTCTTGCCATTAGAACACATTGCCCGTGGATGTTTCTTCCGTAGCGGTCGCGGGTTTGATCGCTTTCTTTGGTCAGATCAAAGGCTTGTTGAACTTTGGGGCTCGAAAGCATTTGTGCGGCTTGGAGCTGTTGGTTACCGAGGGCAGAGATACTGGGATTCTCGGAGAGGAATTTGCGTTGTGTTTCGAGGGATTGCATGAGTGCTCGGCGGGACTCGATGCGTTCGAGGGTGATTTCGGCTGGCAATGAGAGGCCTTGGGGACGCCAATTCGGATCATTGGGATCTCCTTGAAGAAGCAGACCGTCGTAGGCTTGTCCGAGCCATCCGCCATGTTGTCCGGGAGCTTGGCCACCGGGTGCCGCGGGGTGTAGGGCTTTCCATGGCATGGCGACGAAGGGAGGAACACCATCGGTACGAGGGTTTAGTCGAGCGAGGAGGCTACCGAGGTGTGGCGAGTCTTTGGGGCTTGGGGGATCCGCGTCACTTTTCAAGACGGGTGCTCGATTTCCGGTGAGAGTAGCATGACCGCTCGAGAGGTGTGCTGGATCGTCGTGGGAGAGTGAGCGGATGATACTGATACGGTCAGTCCACTTTGCGAGTTGGTTGAAATGTTCGCAGATGTGTGTACCGGGTACGGCGGTTGAAATCGGTTTGAATTCACCGCGAATTTCAGCGGGTGCATCGGGTTTGAGGTCAAATGTATCTAGCTGGCTTGGGCCTCCCCACATGAACAAGAAGATGCACCGTTTTGCTTTGGGTGCATGGTTCCGAGGCAAGGGTGCGACGGAAGGATTTGCCAAGGCTTGTGGCAGCCCGCCGAGTCCGAGGCCGAGTGCGGAGATCGAGCCGGCGGTCAGGAGGTTTCGTCGATGCAATTGGGACGCAGCGCGAAAACCGCTACATCCTTGCAAGGCTGGATTGGATCCATTTGCCATAAAGTCTCTGATTACTTCTTGATCGCGTATAGGGCTTGGTAAGAGCGAATGTACAGCACGCCGTTGGAGACCACAGGCGAAGCCGTGATTGGTTCGTTCATGGCGTTGGTCGAAACGATTTGGAAATCGCGTCCAGTTTTTACAACCGTGCAGTGTCCATCATTGGAGGCAAAGTACAGGTGACCATCCGCGTAGGTTGGGCTACTGCGGTGCTGACCAGTGTATGTGCGTTGGAAGTAGATTTCTTCGCCTGATTTCAGATCCATGCACTGTAGTTTGCCGTCTTTGTGGAGGATATAGACCAAACCATCGACGATCACAGGGATCGAAACGTCGGGGGTACGTGGGATTGACCAAGAGACTACTTCGGGTTTTTTGGAGCTGTCACCGCTGAGGGCTTCGTTGACTTTCAATACGACCAAGGGACCTTCTTTGGCGGTTGGGACGATAATGGTTCCTGGTACAACGGTCGGGGAGGCGACGAAGCGGAAGGTCGGATCATTTTGTTTAGGGTTTAGTTGTGTTGGTCCATTGAGTTCGCCGAAGCGCCAAAGTTCTTTGCCGTCACTTAGCGTATGTCCGGTAATACAATCCGCGCCGTGGACGACGAGGAATTCTTGTTTATCGTCTTGGTAGATAAACGGTGAAGCGTAGGAATGTTTGCATTCGAAGCCAGCGTTGGTGGTTCGATCGATTTCCCATTGGGTTTCACCGGTTTTTTTGTCGAGTTTGATAACTTTGCCTGTGCGCGAGTTATCGTCGAACTTCATCGGGCCGTGGATAAGTTGCAAGTACAGCGAATCACCGTGGAGCACTGGGGTGCTTGTCATCCCGAATTGGATATCGAGTTTACCGAAGCGTTCGTTGACATCCACTTTCCATACAGGTTGGCCATCGACGGTATAACACGCGAGGATACCTGTACCGAAGAAGCACCAGACATGTTTGCCATCGGTGCTGGGTGAGGGCGAGGCGGAGTTACCTTCCCCTGCGCGAGCGTCTTGATTACCGGAGCCGACTTTTTGTTTCCAGAGTTTCGAACCGTCTTTGGTGCTGATGGCGATGAGCACTAGATCATCACCTTCGGAGCTCGTTAAAAAAATCCGGTCGTTCCAGACGACAGGTGTTGCTCCGGCTTGGCCTGGCAGTTCCGACCGCCACAAGACATTTTTTTCAGGGCTCCATTCGGTGGCGATATTCTTTTCGGCCGACACGCCATCGTTCTTGGGACCTCGCCATTGAGGCCAATTCTCAGCAAAGGCGTTCGGCAGGAGTGCGGTCGATCCAAGAATACTCAAGCTTGCACACAGTGCGAGACGAACGCTGCGTTGGGCGAAGTTGCGATTCGAATTGGAAACTAGATTTTTAGTGTGGGTCATCGTAGTACCGAAGGAAGGATTACTGAAAGGGAAGAAATTTGAGGGGGCACATCGGGGGGGCAATGAAGCGAGTCTCGATGCAGGAGGGCAGGTAAGGTAGGGGCGTCGCTGTGTTGAAGCGTGCCTTACGGATTATAGCTTGCGAGTTCTTTCGGTTGGTAGTGCGAAAAGCTTAAGTGAGCCTGGAAAACGTGGCCTTGACGGAGCAATCCTTACGCCCCACTCGTAGCGCAAATGTTTCCGTGGCATAATCCGGCGAGAATTTTCTTGTTACAAGTTTATCACTCGGGTGGGGCAGGGGATTATTGGGATGTTTGCAACCAAGAGATTTGATTTTCGAGGGATGCCGTGGCCGAAATTAACCCTGGTTATCGTGTTGTTTGCCGTTTGGGGTTGGGGTGAGAAGGGGGTCTGGGGGCAAGGACGCGATTCTGTTTCTGTGGATCGTGTTGAGCCTCCGTCGTGGTGGGTAGGTTCGAAGCTCACACCGATTCGGCTTTTGATTTACGGGAGGGGTTTGAAGTCGGAGAGTGTTTTGCTCAGCGATTCCCCGGGCGTTCAATTGACGCGAGTGCAAGCTAGTTCAAATGGTCATTATTTGTTTGCTGATTTGCATATAGCTCCCGACTGTAAGCCGGGGAAGGTAACGATCAAGGTGTACGCGGTTGGAGGCGAGGTACCCGAATCGGAGTTTTCGTTCGAAGTACTCCCCGGAGTTGCGTGGGAGCCGCAGGGATTTGACTCGAGCGACTTCATTTACTTTTTGATGCCGGATCGATTTTGTGATGGGGATGCGAGCAACAATACAACTGCGAAGTCGCCATCGATTTATGATCGAACCAAGTCTCGGTATTACCATGGGGGCGATTTGAAGGGGGTAACGAGCAAGTTGAATTATGTTCAGAGTTTGGGAGCAACTGCGATTTGGACGACGCCGATTTACGATAACAACGACGAGCCAGATCTCCGGGAGATGCATCCTGAGCCAGGAGGCACGCAGCGAGTTCCTACGACTGGGTATCATGGGTACGGTGCTACGGACATGTATGGGGTGGATGAGCACTTTGGAACGTTACACGATCTGCAGGAGATGATTCGCGAATCGCATGCGCGGGGGATGAAGGTATTGCAGGATCAGGTCGCGAATCACACGGGGCCTTACCATGTATGGGTGAATGATCCGCCGACGGAGACTTGGTGGAACGGAACGCAGCAATCGCATATGGCGAACAATTGGCAGAAATGGACCGCGATGAATCCACGAGCGTCGGCAGCGACGCAGAGTTCGAATCTCAGCGGTTGGTTTGTAGATGTTTTGCCGGACTTCAACCAAGACGATCCGGAGGTTGAGCGGTACTTGATACAAAATTCGGTTTGGTGGTTGGGAGTTGCGGGTTTTGATGCAATTCGGATGGATACGTTGCCACACGTACCGCGAAGGTTTTGGGAGCGTTGGGCGGGTGCTGTGAAGCGAGAGTTTCCGAAGACCAAGATTTTAGGGGAGTTATACGATTCGGATCCGGTCTTGGTGGCGTACTACCAAGGTGGTCGTCGGGGGCATGATGGAATCGATACTCAGATCGATGCTCTGTTTGATTTTGGGTTGTTTACGCCGCTGCGCGAGACGTTTGCGAAAGGAGAGAGTATCCGAGAGCTGCACAAAATGTTTGCGCGAGATTGGCTGTATGTTGACCCGACTCGGTTAGCAACTTTTGTAGGCGTGCATGACATGCCACGGTTCATGCATGAGAAGGGAGCGAGCATCGAAGGGTTGCAGAATGCTTTGACAGTGATCATGACTTCGAGAGGTACACCGATTTTGTATTATGGAGACGAGTTGGCGATGCCCGGTGGAGTGGATCCGGATAATCGAAGGGATTTTCCAGGTGGGTTCCCAGGAGACAGTCGCAATGCGTTCGAGTCGACAGGTCGAACGGAGCAGGAGCAGTTGGTTTGGGAGCATGTAGCGAAGTTAGGTGCGATGCGCAAGACCTATCGTTCGCTTGGGCAGGGCCAGTCCGTGGACTTGTTTGATGCAGAGCAGCAGTACGTGTATGCGAGAGTGTTGGGGGATGAAGTGTTGGTGGTAGCGTTGAACAACGACGCCGAGGAAGCACGAATTGAGTTTTCGATGGCGGGTTTGAGCGAGAGTCGAGGATGGTCATTTCAGAGTGACGATTTATTGGGTGGGACGCGAGCGCTGCGGGTGGAGGATGGGGTTGGTAGTGTAAAGCTTGATGGGCAGAAGGCTGCGGTATTTCGTTTGCCTCGGTGAGCGATGGGGTGGTTGCTAGCTCAATGAGAATTCGCTCCGCGCGGGAGTCTACTGTGGGGCTTGGTGCGTTTGCGCGTTCTGTGCTGGCTTGCGAATCGCATTGCTAGCAATTCTTAATGAGGATGTAGGGATGAATTCCCAATGATTTTGTTGGTTAAAAAAGCTATGGCAGGCGAGAGTGTGTTTTCGATAAACTCCCGGGCGAGACTCGCTGTTTTTTCCTTCGTAGTTCGCACCATTTAGGTTTGGGAGAATTGATCCTACTATGCATCGCCAATCCAATCATCAGAAGCACCGTTTTCGGTTTGCAGCACAGGTTGTCGTACGTCGAGCAGGCGCGGGTGCAAGCCGCATGCGTGTTTTAGCTGGTGTTCTTGCTGGCGTGATCTCTGCACCTTGGGGTGTTATTGATTCGGAGGCTAGAGGGCAGCAGACCGATCAATTGGTTACAACGGGGCTTGGGTATGGACCGCGTCAAGCTGGGATACCGTATGATCGCGTGGAGGAGAAAGACCAACCGCGATGTGTTGGCAAGTACGAGACGATTCAGGGCGCGGACGGTTTGATGATTTATTCGCCGGACGGTCAATTGCTTCGTCGATTTGCGGACATCAATGGGGATCGCAATGTCGATCAGTGGAGTTATTACAAAGACGGAATTGAGATTTACCGAGATGTCGACAGTGATTTCAATGGGGTCGCAGATCAATATCGATGGCTAGGACCGCAGGGTATTCGTTGGGGGATCGACAAGGACGAGGATGGGACGATTGATAGTTGGAAGCGTATTTCGGCTGAAGAGATCACGTTGGAAGTGGTTGAAGCGATCAAAGCTCGGGATCCTAAGCGTTTTCAGAAATTGCTTTTGACCAGTACGGAGTTGGACAGCTTAAAACTTGGTGAGAAGACCAAGAATGCGTTGCTGGAGAGAATCGAAAAATCGAAGCTTGGGTTTGCCGAGTACTTAGAAAAGCAGAAGGAACTTGGGGCCGAAGCGCGTTGGATTCAGTTTGCGGCGGACAAGCCTGGATTGGTACCTGCTGGAACGGATGGTTCGACAGCAGATGTGTTGGCCTATGAGAACGTCGTAGCGTTGGTAGAGACTCAGGGAGCGAATCAGCAGATTCTGGTCGGTACGTTGGTACAAGTTGCAGACACATGGCGGCTTGCGGATTCACCTCGTGCAGCGGAGAGTGCGAACGTTGCGGATTCCGGGTTTTTCTTCCCGACGTTGCCAGCGAATCGCGAGATGACGGCACAGGCACCGAGTGGTGGGATGAGCGAAGCATTGCAAGGGTTGCTGACGGAGTTGGATAAAATCGACACGTCGATGCGGGAAGCTGGGAATGCGAGTGCGGAGCTTTATGCGGAGCGAGCGAAGGTGTTGCGCAAGCTCATCTCGGCGAGTCAAGGAACGGAGGACATGGGGTCTTGGATTCATCAATTCGCCGATTCCGTTTCATCTGCGGTGCAGACGGGCGTTTATCCGGATGGGATTTCACAATTGCAATCGCTTGAATCGAGTTTAGAGCAGATTCCTGGTGGTGCTGAGCATCGAGCTTATGTGGCTTTTCGTACGATCACCAGCGAGAACATGGTTCAGTTGATGGATCCGAAGGCCAATTATGCGGTGATCCAAGAAGCGCACATCGAAAAATTGAAAGCGTTTTCTGAGCAGTACGCAACGTCTCCGGATGCAGCTGAAGCGATGATTCAAATCGGGTTGCATTATGAGTTAGGGGGAGAGGAGACAGAGGCACAAGATTGGTACAAGAAGGTTGCCAAGAACTTTGCTGAGACCGATTTTGGCAAGAAGGCTGCCGGGGCGATTGTTCGGTTGAACTTGCAGGGCAAGACACTGAATTTGCGTGGCAAGACGCTGGAGGGCAAGGAAGTTCAGACGACCGGTCCGACGATCGTTCACTATTGGGCGACTTGGTGTGATCCTTGCAAGGCCGACATGGCGGAATTGCGAAAGATGCAGGCGAAGTATGCCAAGCAGAATTTGCAGATCGTTGGGGTGAATCTAGATAATGATCCGGCCACTGCCGCACAGTTCTTGAAAGAGAATGCGGGCAAGTATCCTTGGGCTCACATACACGAGCAGGGTGGATTCCAAAGTGATTTGGCGACCAAGCTTGGGGTGCTTAGTGTCCCGGTGACGATTCTTATTGACGCCAAGGGAGTCGTGGTCAAGCGGACGGCAGGGTTTGCGAGCAGTGTAGAGATGGTGCAGGAGCTTGAGCGACTTATGGAGTCAGCGCCGGCGGCGAAGCCCAAGCAGGCCAATGCGAGGCCAGCGCCGAATAAGACCACGAAATAATGCTTTGCGGACTATTGGATCATCAGATACTTCAAGCCTCGGCATCTTCGGTTGTCGAGGTTTTTCTTTTGGGCGGGGGCTAGATTGTTGATTCGTAATTCAAGGATCAAATTGGGGAGATTTGTCTTGATTTGAGACACGGCCGAGAAGTTGGCTGGAAGGTGGCCCTGTGTTCGGCCGATTTGGCAAGTCTTTGTACAAAATTTTGAAGGCCCCAAGGGAAAAGAATACAACTCAAAGGGGGCTTACGGACAATAAAAAGCCTGAGGAAGGCTTGGTCTGCGACGAAATGGGCTTTTTTCCGCCGAAAAATTTTCTCGGTAGGAATCTTTTGCGATTTGGCCCGCTACTTGCATTTGAACATTTCTGTCTGCTTCCTGATCGAAGTGGCGAACCAAAATGGGATCGTCGGCGTCGAACAGTGAGAAGGAGACCGTACGACTTCGACGTTTGAAGTTTGTCCCGTTGCGCCAGCGACGGTCCCGTCGGTAGTTTAAGGCCATCAGGGCGTACCTGGTTGGTTGGATGTACCTCGGGCGTTGTTTGCATGGCAGGAGGCGAAGAGAAGATGAATAGTGAATACAAGATTGCACTGATCCGGGAATTGCGAGACCAGCAAGTTCGGTTTGCACCGCGCGGCAAGCGTCTCGAGCAAGCGGACCGAGCCGAGAGGTTGCTTTCGGAGTTGGATGCATCCAAGGATTATCCATTCGACTTTCTCTTTTACCGCGTCACGGAAGTGCGCCCAGAGACGAGTTCGATGCGATTGATCAAGGGTCAAGATGCGCAGCATGATCTGCGTTTGTTTGTCGAAGACATCACTGACTCGATGAATTTGCGACTTGAGGAAGCGACGGAGCCGGTGCATACGGTGGAGGACTTGAGCAAGTTATTCAACGTATCGACCAAGACGATATCGCGATGGCGCGATCAAGGCTTGGTATCCCGTCGGTTTGTAACTGAGGGTCGCAAGCGGGTAGGGTTCTTGCACTCGAGTGTTGAGCGATTTGTGAATCAGAACAAGGTTCGAGTGGAGCGTGGAGAGCGATTCAGTCAGATGACTGATACGGAGCGCGATGACATCATCGATCGATCCCGCCGGTTGGCTTCGCAAGGTGCGAACTTGACCGAAGTGATTCGCGACGTAGCGAAAGAGGTTCACCGAAGCGTCGAGACAATTCGGTATACGATCAAGAATTTTGACCGCAAGTACCCAGCGATGGCGGTATTCCCTGAGCAGCGAGAAACGTTGTCGGAGGAAGACAAGCGTGCACTTTATCAACAGCATTTACGAGGGGTTTCCACAGTGATCCTTGCAAAGCGATACAAACGAACTCGCGGTAGCATTGTGCGATTGCTTAACGAGCAACGGGCATTTTCTATCAATGAGTTGCCGCTTGATTTCGTCGCTAACGCGGTATTCGAAAAGGATTCTGCAGTTGCTGAAATACTTGCTGATACCCCAGCGAGCGTAAGCCCGAATCGCAAGTTGCGTGCACCGAGTGGATTGCCCGCGTACCTCGCATCGTTGTACGAAGTTCCTTTGCTGGAACCACAGCAAGAAGTTCACTTGTTCCGCAAGATGAATTTCTTGAAGTACAAAGCGAGCAAGTTGCGTGAGAAGCTCGATCCGAAGGCACCGACAGCGGCGCTGATGGATCAGATCGAGAAGCTTTACGAAGAGTCCTTAGCGGTCAAGAACAAGATTGTCCAAGCGAACTTGCGATTGGTTGTTTCGATTGCGAAACGGCACGTGGGTGTATCGGGTGACCTGTTCGGTTTGATCAGCGATGGTAACGTCTCCTTGATGCGAGCGGTCGATAAATTCGATTATTCGCGAGGGTTCAAGTTCAGCACGTATGCCCACTGGGCGATTCGCAAGAATTTTGCTCGATCCATACCGGACGAGTTCAAGCACAAGGAGCGATTCCGAACAAGTTCTGAGGAGATTTTCACCAGCCATCAAGATGCGAGAGCTGATCATTTGGCAGAAGAGATCGATCAACAGGTTCGGGAAGACCAAGTGCATAAGATACTGTACTCGCTCGACGAGCGAGAGCAACAGATTATCGTCATGCGATTTGGTTTGGGGCGGGGTTCAGAGCCTCGGACTTTGAAGGAGGTCGGAGAAGAGTTGGGTGTGACCAAGGAACGAATCCGTCAATTGGAATTGCGTGCTTTGGCCAAGCTCCGATCGGCGGCTGAACGCGAGAAGATCGATGCACCTGAATAATTGATGGTGGGAAGTGAGCTTCGCAAGCGGAGTTGCTTCCTAACGATCTGCTTATCCTGGTCGTGCTCTCCTTGGCACTGGAAAATGTGAAACCTGCAGATGTGTTTAAAAGCGCTTCTGCAGGTTTTTTGCAAATAGGGCGTAATTGAATTTGTGGTTTTTTGGCAAACGACATAAGATCTCATTACGTACTTCATTTTACGTACTTCGTTAGAGTTTTGAGTTTTCTAACGCGACACTTTACGCTTTTGTTGTTGCTTCTGCGACATTTTTTCCAAACGGTGTTTTACGATGAACACTTCCGTGATCCAGCGATTTTCTCCGCGTCGTGGTTTTACCCTCGTCGAGTTGCTAGTGGTGATCGCGATCATTGGGATTCTTGTTGGGTTATTGTTGCCAGCGGTGCAGGCTGCCCGAGAGGCTGCACGGCGAATGCAATGCATGAATAACCAACGCAATATTGGCTTAGCTTTGCACAACTACGAGAGTGCAAACAAGCGATTTCCGAGCGGCTGGGTCGATTTCCAGGGATCGAAGCAACCGGGTTGGAGTTGGGCTTACGCGATTCTGCCGCATCTTGAAGCAAGTGCCTTGCACGGCCAGATCGATCATCGATTTCCGATCGACTCGCCTCGCAACGCTCCGTTCTTCGGCAACGTAGTTGCAACGTTTCTCTGCCCATCGGACACAGGAGAGAACACGTTTGAGATCGGAGGGGAGACAGGGGAAGAGGAGCCAGAGGAGCATGTTGGACACAACGTGGATGAAGGACCGAAACTCTTTCGTATCGCCAAATTCAATTATCCAGCAGTCTTTGGTACCCAGGAAATCGAAGAGACCCCTTACTTATCCGATGGAACGTTTTTTGGGAACTCAGCGATTCGTTTGCGAGACTTACGCGATGGTTTGAGCAACACCATGATCATCGGGGAGCGATCTAGTCGGTTAGGCGGTTCTGTTTGGCATGGATGGATTGAGGGTGCAGCAGAACCTGGCGCTCGGTTTCTCGGAGTTGCTGACCATCCACCGAATAGCAACATTGGTCACTTTGAAGATTTTTCAAGCCGGCACACCTCTGGTATTCACATTGTGTTCGGGGATGCCTCGACTCGCATGATCCCGGAAACGATCGATATGGCGGTGTATCAAACTCTGTGCACGCGTGCCGGTGGGGAAGTTCCTAAAGAAATCGAATAACTCCGGCATCGGGGCTTAGTTCGCATTGCCAAAGCGATACACTGATAGATGAATCTACTGATTGTTTTCATCCTCCAACGTATCGAACTTAGCCATGATTATAGGTGTACCTAAGGAAGTCAAAGAAGACGAGTACCGTGTTGCTATGCTCCCTGTGGGAGTTGAAGAATTGGTACAGCGAGGGCATCAGGTTTTCGTTCAAACGGGTGCTGGAGTTGGATCCGGTTTGATGGATGAAGCGTATGCCCAGGCTGGTGCGACGCTTGTTGATGCTGCGGCGGAAGTCTTCGAAAAAGCCGACTTGATCGTCAAAGTGAAAGAACCGCAGTCGAGCGAGTTTCCGATGATTCGCAAGCAACAAGCGATTTTCACGTATTTCCATTTCGCAGCGGATCGCAAGCTTACGCAGGCGATGGTCGATAGTCACGCGACTTGTTTGGCCTATGAGACGTTGCGGGATGCTCAGGGGCGATTGCCATTGCTCACTCCGATGAGCGAAGTTGCTGGCCGGATGAGTATCCAAGAGGGAGCGAAGTACCTCGAGAAGCCGCAAATGGGACGAGGGATCTTGCTCGGGGGCGTGCCAGGGGTTCCCCCGGCGCACATCACGGTGTTGGGTGGCGGTGTGGTAGGCGCAAACGCTGCTCGGATCGCGGCAGGTTTTCGTGCTGACGTGAATATCCTCGATGTCAATCTTGACCGCATGCGATACCTCGACGATGTCATGCCACCGAATGTGAACGTTATCTACAGCGACCGTTACAACATCCGTGAGCAGTTGAAATTAGCGGACTTGGTCATCGGTTCGGTTTTGATCCCAGGTGCGAAAGCTCCCTATCTCGTGCGCAAGGAAGATTTGAAGTTGATGAAGCCTGGTAGCGTGATCATCGACGTCGCGATCGACCAAGGGGGATGTGTAGAGACGAGCAAGCCTACGACTCACAAAAATCCAACGTACATCGTCGATGAAGTTCTTCATTACTGTGTTACCAACATGCCTGGTGCGGTTGGACGTACCAGTACCTTTGCACTGTGCAACGTGACTTTGCCTTGGGTTGTTCAACTGGCTCAGCATGGGATTGACAAAGCCATTGCACAGTCACGACCTCTTCAAGAGTCGCTCAATGTCCGCGAGGGCAGAGTGACGAACGAGGCGGTCGCCAAGACGTTTGGATACCAGTACGAACCCTCTTTTTAGTTTTTCACTGCGATGTGGGAGTGTTTTCGATCAACGCCTTTGCGACGGCGTATCCTTTGGGTAACCCCGGTACTCGTTGCTGTGTCTTGTATCTTTGTAGTACTTCATTTTCAGCCTGTTTTGGCCAGTGAACCTGTTCAGTCGACCACTGCAGATTGTTTTGGCATTCGAGTGATCGATGCAGAGACTCGCTTGGGGGTTCCACTGGTCGAATTCGAAACAGTGCATCGATTGCGCTATTACTCGGATAATCTTGGCTATGTTGCGATCGATGCACCGGAACTCATCGATCGCGAAGTTCATTTTTCTATACGAAGTCCAGGGTATGCGTTTGAAAAAGATGGTTTTGGTTTTGCAGGGAAAACGTTGCAATGCAAGTCAGGCACGATTGTAACGCTTGAAATTCAACGAACGCAACCTGCGCAACGACTTCATCGTGCGACAGGAGTCGCGAGGTGTGTACATGCAAGGCGATTAGGTATTGAGGTTGACCAAGTCGAAGATGCTCCCTCGGTAGGGTGCGACAGTGTTTTGACGACTCGATTTGGAGATGACTTGCTTTGGTTTTGGGGCGACACGGCACAGTTGCACTACCCTCTTGGTGGCAGTTTTCACATGACGGGAGCGAAGTCGGCGATGCCTGATTCACAAGGTCGAATCGGCAATGATGATTCTCAAAACACGTCGTCTCCGTTCATGGAGTTAAACCGTTTGGGGTTAGATGCTGGGCCGGTACGACTCGAGCACTATACAGACGCGAAAGAGCGAGCAAGGGCGATGGCGCAAATGCCCGGGGAAGGACCAACGTGGCTGTTGTCCCTCGTTCGATTTCGAGCTACTTCTGAATCTCAGGAACCCTCGGAGATGCTTATTGCGCCTTACGTAAAAATCCGATCAGAGTTGCAAGCATACCGATGGGGGATGGCAAAGTGGGATCCGACACTTGCTTCGTTTGTACACGTAACCGATTGGGATATTCGTCCGGAACTATTTCCCGTGTCTCAATCTCATACGATTGAGACTACCGAAGGTAACACGTCCTACATTGTTTATTGTTCACCGTTTCCGCATGTACGTGTTCGAGCCGAAGAGCAAGCGATTCTCGATCCGAGTCAATATGAAGGTTTTACTTGTTTAATGGAAGGTACAAGGTTTGAGGATAGGAAGCTTGATCGCAATCAAGCGGGTGTATTACGTTATCTCTGGAGGAAAGGAACCAATCCACTTACACAAGAAGAGGAAGTTCGATTGGTTTCCGAGGGTCTCATGCAACCGGCAGAGCGGCAGCGTCGCTTAATCGATATCGATACGAATGAGGAAGTCACCGTACACAATGGATCGGTAGCTTGGAATGCCGCCAGGGGCCGTTGGTGTATGGTGTTTTCTCAATTAAATGGAAGAGACTCGGTTCTTGGGAATGTGTATTACACGGAATCGCTTGATAAGGAGACCGGCCCTTGGCGGAGGGCCAAGCGAGTGGCGGGGCATCCGAATTATTCGTTTTACAATCCTAAGTTGCATTCGGAGTTCTTTCAGGAGCGGGGAAGCGTCATCTTTTTCGAAGGGACGTATTCGCATACTTTTTCGGGGAATCTGAACCCAACCCCCCGATTCGATTACAACCAATTGGTCTATCGGCTGGATTTGCGAAGCCAGGATTGGGTATCAGGGTTGGACGATTCGGGTGGGAAATAGGGTAGATACGGCGAAAGTGGCTATTAGCGGAAGCGATTCTGATAGGTTTGGTGCCGAATAAGGCTGGGAAAAACGGGTCACAGGGGCTCAAGAATTGCTCGAATGCACCTGCGGTGGATGGTATTATACACGGGCCTGCGATGGTCATTTTCCCACCGATCCCATTGCACGTGCGAGCGCTCGTTTGGGGGCCTCTACCCACGATCGTCTATCGGACGCGCATCCCACCTCCTACGACGCAAGAATCGACCTCAGAATCACTGTGAGCACAAATCCTCTGTTTCGTTGGCTCAGGCCGACGGATATCGCAAAAGTCTCTGCATTGCAGCTCCTGGCGAAGGACGTTGTTGAGGGTGTTACTGGTGGTATCCACCGATCACGGCATGTTGGTGCGAGTATCGATTTCAAGGAGCACAGGCCTTACGTCCATGGGGATGAGATTCGGGCTATTGATTGGAAGTTGTTTGGCAAGACCGATCGATTGTACATTCGGCAGTATGAAGACGAGACCAATGTACGCGCGACGCTTGCGGTCGATCAAAGTGGATCGATGAATTACAGCGGGACGCGATCGCAACAGCTCACAAAACATGACTACGCAATACGATTAGCATCCTGTCTTGCTTACTTGCTGGTATCACAGCAGGATTCGATTGGATTAACAACTTTTGATACCGTAGTGAGAGGAACGATACCACCCAAGTCGCGACCGAATCATCTTCGCCTGATTCTTGAGTCTTTAGCTGCGTCGAAATGCCAAGGTGAGACGGATCTCGGAGCGGTGCTGCATCAATTGCTCAGTGTATGTCGTAAACGTGGGATGTTGTTTTTACTGAGCGATGGATTTGGAAAGTTAGATACATTGATGAAGAGTTTGTCGATGCTTCGAGCGAATCATCAAGAGATTGTTTTTTTCCAGATACTCGATGACGATGAATTGGACTTTCCATTTCAAAATAGAACGATGTTTCGTTCATTAGAAGTCAAGGACCAGCAGCAGTTGGTCGATCCTTTATCTATTCGTAGTAATTACTTGAGCAATCTAAAGCAGCATCAAGATGCAATTCAGCTTGGGTGTCGTCAGAATCGTATCGACTGGATTCCAGTTCGAACATCGGAGTCCTTTAGTTCCGTTTTAGCGACATACCTTGCGCATCGAGGTCAAGTATGACATTTCTGAATGCGTTGCTTGCCTTTGGTGCTACGGCTTTTACGGTTCCCCTAATCATTCATTTGCTCAATCGCAGCAAGTATTTGACGATTGATTGGGGGGCAATGCAGTTTCTTGAAACGTCGGTAAAGGTTAATTCGCGGAAGATACAGTGGAAGCAACTCTTGCTGCTACTGATCCGATGTTTGATCCCAGTTCTGCTCGCTTTGGCGATGGCTAGGCCGCTGTTGCAAGCTTGGAAAGACTCTGGCGATGCTAGTCCGATGAGTTTAGCAATTTTAATCGATGATTCCCTCTCGATGCATACACTGTCGACTTTGGGGGATAGGCCTGGAAATGAGTCATCGCGGTTGCAGCAGGCGGTCTCACACGCTAGGAAAGTACTGGAGGAACTACCTGCCGGTAGTGAGGTAGCTTGGATCTGGGCGGGCAAGCCAGCTCAAATGGAGGGCGAGCATCAACCTTCATCGCTTTTGAAAATGGCGTTCGCAGAGCGCATTAGCAACCAGTCGCGGAAAGAAGAAATCGCTGCGACGATGGATCTCTCGGATGCTTTCACCGTTGCAACTCGGTGGCTTGATCAAGGAACGAATTCGAAGCGGCATCTTCTGGTGATAAGTGATTTTCAATCAAGCCAGTGGAATGCGAATACTCAAGACCTAGCGAAGGAGTTGGCGGGGACTTTTGCTAGTCGCACCGTTCCGATTCAGTGGTCGTTGTTTCAAGTTGGCGATCGAGTCCAGGGGGACGCGACTGGATCGGTTGCTAAAGAAGCCGATATTTCACTGGTGTCGATGGACGGTCTGCCTTCCCATGTGGTTCCCAACGGCAAGATGTCTTTGACGGCTACGTTGCAAAACCATTCCGACGCTACGGCGGTCGTACCGGTGGTCTTAATGGAGGGCCTTGAAGAGATCGAGCGCCAATCGGTGTCGATCGCCGCCAACGCAACTTCATCGGTTCGGTTTGCTTGGTCCCCTGCTTCGAAAGGGGACAAAGTGCTCAAGGTATTTGCGGATTGGAAGGACAACACTCCCCAGGATCATGCGTTGACGAAAGTGATTCGGGTTCGTGAGCCGGTAAGTGTTTTGATCGTTGAGGGGGATCGCAAACAAGAGGCGATGCAAAGTGAATCCGACTTCATTCGGTTAGCGCTAACGCCATTTTCGTTGTTGCGTGGCGAGGCGGGCGACTTGTTCACAACGCGAGTCGTAACGCCAGGTGGTTGGAACGCCGAATCGTTGAAGAGTTGCGAAGCGGTGATTTGTTGCA
>JBEICB010000282.1:0-5465 GCA_040373655.1 Pirellula sp.
AGTCATAAAACCGTTGAAGCCTGACATTGTCGCGGATCGCTACGGCGATACGTCTGAGCATTTTTAAAACCCTCCTAGACCGCCACAATTAATTAAACCACGTTGATCTGTGACTGCGTTGAAACCATATACGAGCAATCCCAGTGCGCTAATGAACTTACCGACTGATCGCAGGATCGATCAGCGACAATATTGCCAGACCCACTAGCCCGGTGCAGGTTGCAAGTTTTCCTTTGCATGAGACGATAGATTTGATTCTGGTACGCCTCCGGCTGACTGCTAAACAAGCCACCCGGAGCTCGCGCTGACCGACGCAATTTTTGCGGTCTTCTTAGCGTCTTTGCTTCCTAGCGTGAGACAGTTTTCATCGCATGTCACAACTTATATCACGCCGAAACAACTCTTCCCGCTTACTCGTGTCGAAGGGCTTCGATCGGATTCATCTTCGCCGCGCGGGTTGCCGGATAAATACCGAAGATCAATCCGACCGCAAGCGAAATAAAGAACGCTCCAGGGATACTCTCCGGTACGATCGATGGTTTTACCGTACGGACCACTTCAGGAAGATCCGCCATCTGCTTGGGGAACCAAACCGTTGCAAGTTCACGGGTCAAGTCGACAGCAGGTGCACAGAGTAACCCAAAGAGGATACCCAAGATCCCACCCGTAAGACTCAACACACTCGTCTCTACGAGGAACTGACGAATAATGTCCCGTCGCTTTGCTCCCAAAGCACGTCGGATACCGATCTCTCGCGTCCGTTCGGTGACGGTCGCAAGCATAATGTTCATGATTCCAATCCCACCGACCAGAAGCGATATCGCCGCGATCATCCCCATAAAGAGCATAAACATTGCGCGCGTCGTGCGGGCCTGCTCCAACAACTCCAACGGAACCACCACCGAGATGTCTTCCATCTTGTCGTGACTGCTGAGAGCCGCAGAAACCAACTCGGCCGTTTTCTTCACTTCGCTCACATCGGCGACACGCAAAGTGATTTGATTGAGCTCAATGATCTCTCCTTCACGCGAACCTGACCGCATGGTCATGATCGTATCACCGATTCGTTGCTGAAGCGTCCGAATGGGGATGTATACGTCGTTGGAGAAGTCTTGAGCAGACATCGAACCGCCGATTGCAGCCGTAGCCCCTTTCGGCTTCAACACACCGACCACCAAATAGAAGTCTTGGTTTTCTGGCATGTAAATCCGCTGACCGATCGGATCTTCATACGGAAACAGCCGTTCAGCGACTTTGGCGGAGAGAACACAGTGGCAGTCACGTGAAAAGTTCTCGGCATCGGTCAAGAAGTGACCCGATGCGATCTGCAGTTTGGTGACTTCGGCATACTCTGGCGTACAACCTACCAGCCGGCCATCAAGCTTACGATCCTTGAACTGAAACTGACGTCGCATCTCTCGGATTGGAATTGCGCTTTTGACCGTGGGGATGGTGTCGACCAGCATGTCGTATTCTTCGCGAGTCAAACCATAGGGCGTAAGCCCTTGGCTGGACATTTTCTCACTGGGCGGCTTCACGGTTCGCACCATGATCGTGTCAGCCCCAAGGCTTTCGATCTGCTTCTGTGCTTCGTCGCCAATTCCCTTACTGATTGCAAGCAACCAAATAACGCTGGCAACCCCGATGAAGATCCCCAAGACGGTCAAAATAGAACGCATGGGGTGCAGCCAAAGGCTCTTGATTCCTAGTTGAATCGTCCCTAGCAAAATTCCCATCGCTGGTTATCTCCGCACCGAAGGCAGTGAGTGTGGTGTTCTGTAGCTGTTGTTGTTAATAGCCGTCGCGGCAGGAAGTGCCATCGTCGGGCGAGTGTTAGACTTCCACTGGCATGTTATCAATCGCGTACTTCGCCGCTTCATCTCGCACTTCTTGCGAGTTGATTTT
The DNA here is from genome assembly GCA_040373655.1 of Pirellula sp. Taxonomy (GTDB): domain Bacteria; phylum Planctomycetota; class Planctomycetia; order Pirellulales; family Pirellulaceae; genus JBKCUI01. Next base: position 1,906 of record JBEICB010000282.1, read on the forward strand.
GTCCCACTGAAGTCGTCCGTCTTTAAGTCGCACAACTCGTTTCGCGCGTTTCGAAACTTCGTCTTCGTGGGTGACCAAGATGATTGTTCGCCCTTCGTTGTTGAGGCGTTCGAAGAGCTGCAGGATTTCTTCGGTGGTGCGAGAGTCAAGGTTACCAGTTGGTTCGTCAGCAAGGATGAAGTACGGATCGTTCACGAGAGAACGCGCGATCGCAACCCGTTGCTGTTGGCCCCCGGAGAGTTGGGTTGGACGGTGATCGAGCCGTTCACCTAATCCGACCATGTGGGCGAGATCGAGAGACCGCTTGCGCTGTTCCGGAGTAAGTGGTTTACCCTGATAGAACAGTGGAACTTGGATGTTCTCAACAACGGTTAATTGTTGGATAAGGTTGTAAGCTTGGAAGACGAAGCCGATCCGTTGGGAGCGAATGTCAGCAAGTTGATCATCCGACATCTTGGCGACGTCGTCGTGACCAAGCCAAAGGCTGCCGGCTGTCGGTTGGTCGAGGCAGCCGAGCAAGTTAAGCAAAGTACTTTTGCCGGAGCCCGAGGGCCCATGATCGCGACATAATCACCGATGGGAACATCGAAGGTGACACCGCGAAGTGCTCGCACGGTTTCGCTTTTGAGCACGTACTCTTTCTTAAGATCGACAACTCGGCACGCGTAGCCATCCGTATTGAGCTCATCTGCCATAACTGATCTTGTTCCTGATGTTAGAACTTATCCACGCGGGTCGGTGACGTAATCTCCGTTTAGAATTCTCGATCGTGAGAGCTTAATTCGCCGAAGCCCCTGGGCCGCGGCCAGGCCCGCCGCCGGGTCCACCAGCACCGGGTCCACCAGCGCCGGGGTTAGATGCCATGCGTTTACGAATGACAGCCGAAAGCTCAGCGCGGTCGATCTTACCATCTTTGTTGGTGTCATAATCTCCAAAGGAATTTTTCATCCGTTCATTGGCTGATACTTCTTCTTGGGTCAGATTACCGTCGGTGTTGGTATCGAACTGCTGCATCATCATGGTGACGATTGAATCGGGGCTCATGCCACCACCCGCACCGGGACGACCACCACCAGCAGCACCTCCTGGTGCACCGGATCCTGCTGGAGGTCCACCAGCAGCTCCCGCGCCGGGACCACCGAGTGCGCCAGGTGCGTTGGACTTGGGCAACGGTTCGTTGGACATTGCGACAAGTTTGGATCGATCGTCTTCCTCTTGGATATCTGGGATCTCCATCTTTTCGAGGTGGTTACGAGGATCGAGGACAACATTGTCGTTGGCAGAGATTCCTTCTTTGACGGTGACGAATTTGTCGTTTGTTGCACCGATCTTGATTTCGCGAGTGTCCCACTTGTTGTTATCGCGGACGAGAACAAAGTGATGGCGTTTCGATTCGTAGACGGCGTGGACGGGGATTTGGATCGCTTTGTCGATCTGTTCGACGAAGATTCTCACTTCGGCGGTCATACCGGTACGGATGGTTTCTGGTGGATCAACAATTTGAACGTAGGTGGCGTATTCTTTGACGTTCGAGCCCCACCAGTTACCAGGTTCTGCGTACTTGTTGACTTTGATCACGCGGCCTAGAAGTTCGTTTTCAACAGCGTTCACCCGGATCTTTACAGGCATGCCTTCGCGGATGAGGCTGATGCGGGATTCATTGATTTTTGCCTTCACTTGCATCCGGGTAGGATCAGGGAGCAAGAAAATGGTTTGTTGTTCGCGGACGAGGGCACCTGGCTCGACGATGAATTCGCTACCACCTCGACCGGAGCTCTTGTTTGCATAGACGACTTGGCCGTCAGCGGGAGCTTTGATGGTGCAAGCCTTTATTTGGGCTTCGATCTCGGAGAGTTTTTCTTTTTCTTCGACGAGGGTATTTTTGTCCGATTCGAGTTTTGCTTTTGTCGTTTCGATATCGGCGTCATATTGAACCAGCATCTTTGCTTTGGTTAGTTCATCGAGGACCCGCAAGCGACCTTGGGCCGACTCGAGAGTGCTTTTTGCGTTTTCGACGGAGAACTGTTCGGCTTCAATTTGAAGAGGCTTTAGTGTCCCCTTTGCGGCGAGTCGTTCAGCGCTTTCGAGGGAGAGTTCGGCTTTGCGAAGGGATTGTTGAGCGACGGCGATTTCGCTCAGGATTGCCTTGCGTTCGGTGAGGAAGGTACCTTCGAGATATTCTTGGCGAGCGATGACTGCTTTGTTGACGGCTGCTTCGGAGCTGATGACGGAGGATTCAGCGGTGCTAACGACGATGCGTTGGTTTTTCGCTTCTTGTTCCAAGGCTGAGGAGTCGAGTTGACAAAGGGTTTCCCCTTTTTTCACAAGTGTTCCTTCTGCGATGACCGTCAGGATAGGGGTACCGCTGCCGCCGCGTCCTTTGACTTCGCATTTCACTTCGTTGTTGCTACTCGATTCGATCTCGCCTTGTTCGAGGACGATATGATCGAATGGGCCTTCGGCGACCTGGTGCAACATCGGTTCTGCGGAACCTTCGTAGTCCATACCTTTCTGGTTTTGGTACCACCAATATCCGCCGGCGGAGAGGCCAGAGAGAGCGAGCAAGCTGAGGATGGTTTTTTTCATGATTTGCTTCGAATTATTGGTGTGGCGTTTAGCGTGTTCAGGTCAGTTGTGCGGGAGGGACGTCAATGTCTGTCGAAGTATTGCTTTCGCCGCGACAGTAGTTCAATAGCGTACAGGTACTATTAGGGGTTGGAAAGCGGTTGAGGTAGGAGGGGGTAGGTGGATGAGTTTCAGCGTGGAGGGTAGAGGCAAGGAATAGGGATAAAATCGACTTTTTCGGTAAGTTTTCACCAGTCAGAGTTTAGGTTGGAGCCGAAAAACTAGGGGAAGCTTTGAAGGTTGGGGGTGGATTGATTTGTCGAAGCGATGGCAGTGGAAGCCCGCGAGTGCCTTGGGAAGCGATTGGACGTGTGAAAACAGGGTTGGCTCATTGGCGGTTGGCTCGAGGTGAGGGTTTCCGTTTGCTATTTCTTCCTAGGCACTACTGGCCTCTAGGTTGTTAAACCCCGCTAAGGTAGGAAAGTTTTGCAGAAAATGGGGGATAGTGCGAAGCCCCCTGGACGCAGAAAAGGGGATTGGTTAAACTTTTAGACCCTTTAGCGAGCAAATAGCGAACGGAACATAGGTTTTTCCTAGGATTTGGAGATAAGGTTGCATGGTTAAGTTGCAGGTCCGCGATCGTGAGACGATTCAGGAGGCGGTAAGACGATTCCGCAAGTTGGTTGAGCGTAGCGGGTTGAAGAAGGAGATGCGACGTCGCGAGTTTTACGAGAAGCCCAGCGAGATCAAGCGTCGTAGCAAGCAGCGAGCTGAGCGTCGCAATCGCCGCATTCGTTTGCATGGTGTATAATACAGAACAACCGCCGGGAGTCGCTTGGGTGTGAGAGCTCAAGAGAATCCTGGCAAACGGCTAGGTTTGACGTTTTGTGCTTTGGGTTGATCCCTGAGTGCAAGAAAAGTGTCAGGGATTGGAAAAAACCTAGTGAGTGAATGGTCCGATTGCCGAAGCAATCGGAGTACTGGATCAAATGGGG
>JBEICB010000117.1:0-14865 GCA_040373655.1 Pirellula sp.
AGCAGTCAGCCGGAGGCGTACTCGCCCGAAACCAACCGCCATCTATTAAATCAACGCCTTGGCCTCGCCTCTTTCTACTCTCAACTTTCTCGATTCAACTCTCTCGAGCCGCAGGCTCGCGCCATTGGCCGGCGATTTCGTTTAGCAGTCAGCCGAAGGCGTACTCGCGCGAAACCAACCGTTAATGATTAAATCAACGCATCGCCCCCGCCTTTGTCTACTCTCAACTTTCTCGATTCACCTCTCTCGAGCCGCAGGCTCGCAACACACCCTTGCACTACTCAGCGGCGACAGGAGTAACGAAGAACCTGCGAGAGCGCAAAAATGGGTTCGACGAGAACGGCTGATTAGTCTTGGGATTGATCGAGTACCAAATGTTAGAGTCAATTGTCGGTTGACCGTAATTCCATCCTGCGTCGCGATACCGCTTCAGCAAAGCAGCCCGCGCTGCTGACTCTTGCCTCGCTCGCTCGATCAAGTAGTCGCGGGACGAAGAACTCTGAAACCGATTCTTGCCGATCGCCGTCGCACCGCTGCGAACGTAGGACTGCTCATTAGACAACAGCTGATCCGATGGCTCCGTCGGTGAAACATCCACGCCCGGCACAAAAGGGTTTCCTGGGATTGGTGAATCGGCTACTGTTGCCTCGGCTGAGTCCGAAAAAACCGGAATGGGAATCTCCGGTGCGCTGGGCAACTCAACTTGCTCCTGGGGCATCCCCCAAGCAGATCTCCCGATGGTTCCGGCCGCCAATAGCGAAAAAACAAACACAGACCTTCGAAGTCCCCGCACAGAAATTGCTTCTCGAATCATAGGATTTCGCCGCCGAAAAAATGTAAAATGCCCCGCGCGGCAAACAAAATTTAGCCGCCTGTCCCTAGAGTTTTATCGGTCAGAATCGCGTCTGACCGTGGAAAAGCTCCCCGAGCAGGAGCAACCGTTATCAATGGTGCAGTTGTCCTTCCCGGACCTACCGAAATTCCCGCAGCCCGAACTCCTCTGGACAAGCAAAGAAACAGCCCGCTTTGCATTTCCTCAGAATCGGGATTTTCGTTACACTTTTGCACACCAGTACCACGGTCGTGTCGGGTCAGGCAACCACTACAGAGCATTGGTAGGAATCGGAAAAGAAACATGCTGGATAGAAAATTCGTCTTGGAAAACGCTCAAGCAGTCAAAGCCAATTGCAAGAACCGTGGTACCCCCGAAGAAATCGACCGAGTCGTCGCACTTGAAACCCAACGTCGTGCCAAACTTGCCGAAGCCGAGGAGCTCAATCGGCAAGCCAATGCAATCAGTGCCCAGATCGGAAAAGTCTCGCCAGAACAGCGGGAAGAGTTCAAAGAGCAGGGACGACAACTCCGCGCTAGGAAAGATGCCGTACAGCACGAACACGATGCCCTCGATCAGCAAATCGATACATTGCTTTCCCGCGTTCCGAATATGACCCATCCTCAAGCTCCCATCGGACACGACGATGGAGCGAACTTGGAAATCGCCCGCGGCGCAACCCCAGTCAAGAACTTTGACTTCAAAGCCAAGGATCACCTCGAACTCGGTCAACTCCACGATATGATCGACTTTGAGTCCGGTGCCCGCGTCGCCGGTGCCGGGTTCTATTTCCTCAAACGCGATGCAGTACTCCTCGAACTCGCATTGCAACAATTCGCCGTGTCCCACTTGGTGAAAAAAGGGTTCATCCCAATCACCACTCCAGACGTGGCAAATACCGAAATCCTCCACGGTATCGGATTCATCCCCCGTGGCCCAGAAACGCAGATCTACAGCATCGAAAACACCGAACTGAACCTTGTGGCAACCGCTGAAATTACCCTCGGCGGAATGTACCACAACCAAGTTCTCGAAGCCGAACAGCTACCGCTAAAACTCGTCGGTATCAGCCACTGCTTCCGCACCGAAGCCGGCGCAGCAGGTCGCGCTTCTCGCGGTCTGTACCGCGTGCACCAATTCACCAAAATCGAGATGTTCGCCTTCACCCTGCCAGAGCAAAGCGATCGTGTCCACGAAGAACTCCGAGCCCTCGAGTGTGAACTCTTCGACCTCCTAGAAATCCCTTACCGCGTCGTCGATACCGCTACCGGTGACCTCGGAGGACCAGCCTACCGTAAATATGATTTGGAAGCTTGGATGCCAGGACGTGGCACAAACGGAGAATGGGGCGAAGTCACCAGCACGTCAAACTGCACCGACTACCAAGCCCGGCGATTGAATATCCGTTACCGGGTTAAAGGCGAAAAAGGTACTCACTTTACCCACACCCTTAACGGCACCGCGCTCGCCTTGAGCCGCGCTCTGATCGCGATCATGGAAAACCATCAACAAGCCGATGGCTCTATCGCAGTCCCCAAAGTACTCATCCCTTGGATGGGTAAAGACAAAATCGGATAACCACGGCCAAATGATTTGTGCATAGCACCTCTGCTATCAACAAATCCCAACGCGACCGAATATTTAGCGGAACTCTCCTGTCGCAAGCCTAATCAATGCATTGTTCAGATGCGTTTTTCAACGTCGAAGTGGCTACATAAACGCTTTGAAATCCCGCCTATTAGCCAAGCCAATGCAGGGGTACGTAATCCATCTAAAAACCGAACGAAAACCTTTGTTTTTTCCAAGCAAAATTCCGATATGATCCTGTACTTTGGAAAATAGACGCTAGAATATGTGTGTCAAACAAAGGCAACACCTCACAGTGACTTAGCCGCAGTGGTTTGTGCCTTGGTTTCAAAAAATACAATTAAGAACTGCCTCACTTGGCTTTGGTTGGATTTCGGGCGTGACCAACTACTGTCGGGTGAGGCTTTTTTGTTTTCCGATTGCTATTCTCTAAACCTTAGCCCGGGCTTACATCTCCACCCGGCTCGAGTTGCGGATCATTAAACGAAAAAACCGGAAGGGAGCTCCTTCCGGTTTAAATTCGACTCGCGACCTCAGGCGTCGCCTGTTTCGCTATAAACCTGCCGTCCAAAAATGCTGGAGCCGCTAAGGCTCTTCAATCAGCCACCTGATGGAACACCGCCACCGCGACCATCTTGAGGTGTTGGGTTCTTGGCTTGCTCTTGCTGCATCTTTTGATACATCGCGTTTTGCTCTTCAATTCGCTTCTTGACGTCTGGTGGTGGCTCGCCATTTCCAGAACCGACTTGATTTTCCCCTGCCGAGTCGCAACCGACCAAGCACATTGGCATCGCAGCCAAGCACAAAGCCAACAAAAGTTTAGCGCGCATCGTAATCCTCAATGAAAGTTGAGAGGTAATAACCTCGAAACAAAATGGTTTGCATTGGAAACGAGCGATTCGCTCCGCTTCTAACGCCCGACAGTATTACACCCTTCGACCAAGGTCGCGTCAAGCTTCCCAAGGAAACTACAAGGAAAATCGGGTTGTGGATCGCTCCCCCCGTTCCCACCGCTCGCCAAACGGTGGAAATTTTCCTGGCCACGTTACCAATCCAGTCATTTCGTTGAGAAAGGAGAAGCGGGCAAGCCATCGCGATTGTATAGGTTGGCACCGTCGGGATTCATGCTCATGGCATATCGCACTGCGACAGGGCGAAGCACTGATGGGTGAGTGCAAATCACGCTGCCCCCCTGAATCTCCGCGTCAGCCCAATACCATTTGCCATCCTCGCCAGAAATCGCGAATCGAGCTAGTTTTCCTCCGGATATTTCTTGGACAACCTCCCGGCCATTCTTGCGACCTACCATTAGTCCTTTGCCTACGTGATCGAATGCGATAACAATCTTTGCTCCATCAACTTCCATGGACCGAAACAAAGGCCCCGAACACTCTAACTCTTGACCATACTGATGCTTAAGAGCCCATCGAGCTAGTCTTTCCCCGACGTCAAATTTATTCTTCGGGTGGATATCCATCGCATCCCCAATATCAATCGCTACCGCCATCCCTGTACGTGATATTTCTAAGCATCGGCGTTGAGCATCCCGAAAGTGCGCCCAGCCATCGGCTTGATTTGGATCATTGGTCGCGGTTTGCCAAGCTGCCAATTGGACGAAGTAAAAAGGTAGCTCTGGATCCGAAAACCACTTTCTCCAATCGGCAATCATGGCTCGTTTCTTTTCGATGTATTGCAACCCATCCGCAGGACTCCCCGCGTTGTTCTCCCCTTGGTACCACAACACCCCCCGCATTGCGAATCCTTTCAATGGATGAATCATCCCATTGTGCAACGTTATACATCGCGGTCGAAACATCTTTTCGCCAAAAGGAAACTCAGGGATCGCCGGTGGCATCGAGATAGGCTCACCGGCTCTCTGCTCTCTCTTCGCTCGTACCGTCCACTCTTCGACGCGTGGAATCGAAGTCGCCAAGTCCTTTTGATACTGCTCAAGCGACTCACGCATCATCTTTGCGTAAGGCTCCAATGCCGGCGTCTGCATCAATGTTTCTTGGGACATCCAGCACTCGATGTTCGTCCCGCCTACACTCGAACGAACCAGCCCAATCGGCACACCGGTTACTTCATGCACTCGGCGAGCAAAATAATACCCTACTGCCGTGAACCCTGGAGTCGTTTCGGGTTTGGCAACGAACCAACGACCGCGCACATCGGTTTGAGGCGAATGCGCAAAATGCATTTCGACCCCGAATTGCCTTATCAGTGGGTAGTTCGACGTACGAATATCCTCCGGCGCATCGCATCCACCCAACCCCCACTCCATATTTGATTGCCCACTGCAAAGCCAAACATCCCCAAGCAAGATGTCCTGCACTCGCAACTCATTTCCCCCATTTACAATCAACTCCAACGCTTCACGCGACATTGGCTGAGGGCCAAGGGTACACTCCCAAGTCCCATCGGCGGCGACGGTACTCTGCGCACGCTCTGAACCCAATTGCACCTCCACGCGTTGCCCAGCATCGCCCCAACCCCAAATTCTCAAAGGACGATCGCGCTGAAGAACCATATGATCCGAAAAAATCGTCGCCAACCGCACCTCTCCATGCACCTCCGAACCACCCCAGCTTTCGAGCAGCATGAAACAAACGAGGAACAGCTGCTGGAATCCAAAACGCTTTGTATGCAACCAATCAATCATCATCCACCAATCCCACGCTCTCTATTTCAACGTTATCACTTCAAATGACCCATCCATGTAACTGAGCCTCAAGCTCCAAACTTTCGTCGCACTGAGTCGCCTTGGATACTACCTTAAGACGTAGTTGAAGTATACTATTTTCAACCCAAACGCTTGCGAGCACCTTTCCTCATTCCCCATCTGCGGGATAAGCACCATGTCGGATCCTGATTCGCAACGCAATGTCCCAAAACGTCAAATCGCCAGGTTGATTGGGACTTCGGAATTCCTGATATGGGTTCTTTCCGAATCCGATCAGCTCGTCTTTGGAAACGATGCCTTCATCGCTCTTTTGGATTCTCTAGACTCCATAAATCAAACGCCCGCAAATCACGTTACTGCGAAGAAAACCAATTCCCCTCCCAACGACCTTCCCACTTCTTCACTCTTCGATCAAATGCTTGGGATGGAATGCAAATTGGATTCAGTCTACGAATCCACTCTCCAAACGACTCTCGCGCGGTGGCTAGCTGTACCAGCTAACACCCCACGCGATCAGTCCCGTATAGTTAGAGACGGATTACCTGAAGCATTGATAACGATTGCCCCGGCGTCACTGACCGAAACAAGCAAAATTCGAATGCTCGTCCCACTTGGCATAGGTGCCGAAGCTTGTTTTATGTGCATCCTAAAACCCGACTCTGGTGAAGTAACAAAACTGTTTGACCCAACATTTCGTACCCGCGTTGAACTCCCTGCACTATCCATTCTCGCTTCCGAACCTAATCTCGATTCATGGTGGTATCTGCACGGTAATTCACCAAAGACCACTACGCTTCGCGCTCAATTCCAACTTGCCGCTGCAGGAAACCATCCCGTTCATCTCATCGCACCTGTGGGAGCACCCACTACAGAACTTGCCGATTGGATCTTGCACCAACGCTTTCTGAAACAACAGACCCCTACCACTTCCTCTCCAAAGAGGCGCGAGACACCGATCATCATCGAGTGCCAATGGCTCGATAAAGATCTTCTGTCCAGTGTATTCGAATGGATCGATGACCTGCGACGGCAAGATCGTCAACCCGAAGTCATCATTCATCGTATCGACACTCTGGCTCTGGAGTTGCGTGAACCCCTCGCAACCATTGCAAAAAAACAGCAATGGAAAGCCATCATCACTTCCACCGCCCTTGCCAAATACTCCAACGCCGAACAACCCCATCTTCAGCCAGCGAACTACCTAAACGACACTTGGAACATCTGGGTCGCACAGTTTAATGTTCAAACGATCGAATTAACTCCACTATCGAAACGAACTGAAGAAATCGAAAGTCTCCTTCTCGCTTGGATGCGCAAACATCCAGGACACCAATGGGATCAATCGTATCTGGACGCCCTCCTCGCATACGCTTGGCCGTCCGACGCAGTTGAGTTTGAACAAGCTCTATCGGAATCTATCAATAATTGCCGACAAGAACACGATTCCCGACAACAAGACAATACCGATCCTGCACAAACGAATTCCCTCATACTCCAAGAGAAACACTTGCCGATTTCACTGCGTACCTTCCCATCCCATATCGAGCGACCAACGATCGACGAACCGATCGAACTGGACCGAGCGTTAGAAGCCTTTGAACGCGAATGGATCGAACAAGCTCTTGCTCAACACCCACGCAATAACTCTGCTGCTGCAAAAGCTCTCGGAATTTCCCGTGCCCGATTATTGCGGCGCATGCAGCAATGGGGCCTCAGTAGCCCACAATCCACAACGCCAAACGACGATCAAGTCATCTTCGAAGAATTGCAGTGACTTAGCCTTAACACCAAGTATTTTTGTTCCGGCTTTCGATACCAGCTCTAATTGCACCACGCCGAATTACCCATCTTCCCCATCCTGCCCGATTCAGCTTGCATTCAACCCGGGTTACCACGTATCGGTTCCTTTCTAATCCAATTTCTGGTGCGCAAGCCCAGCCACAGACTCACTTCGAATATTGACTATGCCATCTTCCATTCAACCGTCCGAGTCGTTATCGAAAGAACGTTCTGCGAATACGGTCCCCTTGGCTTTTGATGTCGCATGGCTCCTCGGAGAAAAAGAACAACCTGATCCGCTGCCGGATCGAGAAGAACTTCTAACCGTAACCAAAAGTGTTCGTACTCCTCGTCGCCGACGCCTGTCGTTGAATCTACTAGCTTCCTTATTCGTGATCGGCTCAGTCGCCACCATCGCTAGCGTGATGGCGCCAAAGCAGCTACAGAACCTCACGACTTGGTTCTACAATCCATTACCTTCAACAAACCAAGGGGACTCCACGCAGTGGCCCGAAATGGATCTTCACGAAACGAACGAAACGATTGAAGCGATTCTTGCATTACAAGAACTTGCAGCCCAATCGGACGGAAAACCAAACCCTACGCAAAAACGCTGAGCGATTGATAACGCTGAGCGATTGATAACGCTGGGCGATTGATAATTTAAGCTTCCTGCTTTTTCGTACCTGCAATTAACACATACAAACTAGGCACGACAAATAACGTAAAGAGTGTTCCGATCGCCATTCCAGCGACCAACACAATTCCAATGCTATTTCTGGCTTGGGCACCAGGCCCTGTGACAAAGACCAGTGGCAAATGCCCGAACACGGTCGCTGCACTTGTCATCAACACGGGTCTTAATCTCGTCTTAGATGCCTCGATTGCCGCATTCCATTTCGCCACTCCCTGCTCTTGCAAGTGATTTGCGAATTCAACGATCAAAATCCCGTTCTTCGCGACCAGCCCCACCAAAGTAATCAATCCGACCTGCGAATAAATGTTCACCGTAGTCAAACCTAAAAACGTCAATAACAAAGCCCCTGAAATCGCAAGTGGAACGGATCCCAGCAACACGATCAGCGGGTCGCGGAACGATTGAAACTGAGCAGCCAACACTAGATAGATCAGAGCTAATGCAATTCCAAGCGTCACGGTCAACGACGATCCTTCTTTGCGAATCTGCCGCGATTCCCCTGCGTAATCGACTGTCGCGAGTGGACCGACCACCTTCTGAACAATCTCTTCCATCTTTCGCAAACCAGACTCTTTGGTCAGCCCAGGTACACCAGGTATCACCGCCGCTTGGATTTGGATCGAGCTTTGTTGCTGAAACCGTGCCAATACCCGAGGCGCCGTCTTCGGTAGAATCGACGCAAATGTTGACACAGGGATCAGTTGCCCGTTCGGTGTTCGGATCTTCAAATCCATCAAGGAACTTGCGGACTGCCGATCCTCCTCCGCTAACTGCGGAATGACTTGATACGATCGATTGAAATAATTGAAGCGGTTGACATAGCCCCCTCCGAGCAACACACCTAGCTCGCTGGCGATACTCGCAAGATCCAACTTCAAATCGGCAACACGTTCCCGATCGATGATCACTTGTGCCTGAGGCAAGTCGACTTTCAAGTCAGTATCGACGAACAAGAACAAATTGGTGGCGGTCGCCTCCGCAATGACTTGCTCCGATAACGCGGTGAGTTGCGCCACTGGCAATTCCGATTTAATGATCAGCTCTACATCAAAGTTTCCTGCGCCTGGCAACGGAGGGACCAGAACTGGGAAGGGTTGCAAGCCTGGAATAGCCGAAGCGATCCCGAAGGCTTGCGGAACCATCGCAGAAGTGCTGCGCAAGTGCGATTGCTCGCGCTCATGCCAATCTTTGGTGATAATACCTCCAAAGCCAGAATTCGAACCGACCAGTGCCCACATGTAACTCGTTTCCGGCATTACGGCAAATTGATCTGCTAGCTGCTTCGTCCAGGCTACCGTACTCTTGAGCGTCGAATCTGGAGAAGCCTTGAGCATCACAGCGATCGCACCTTGGTCTTCTACCGGAGCAAGCTCCTTAGAGCTCATCACGTAAAATGGAAACGCCGCTGCACCGATCAGCAACGTAGCCAACGCGATCGCCCATCGTAAACTCAAGGCGGCTTCGAGAACTTTTCCGTAGATCGATTGAAAACCATCAAAAACCCTGTTCACCAGACGAGTAAGCCAACTTTCTTTTCCGCTTGCCGATAGCATCTGACTACTCATGATAGGGGAAAGCGTCACAGCAACCACGCCGGAGAGCAATACTGCAGCGGCTAGCGTAAAAGCAAACTCGCGAAAGAGCATTCCGGTCAATCCTCCCTGAAATCCAATCGGAGCATAGACCACCGCTAAAGTGATTGTCATTGCAACGATAGGACCGAACAACTCGCGAGCACTCAACAACGCAGCATCGACTTTCGACATCCCTTCCCGTATATGCCGCTGCACATTTTCCACAACCACAATTGCATCGTCGACAACCAGTCCAACGGAGAGCACAATTGCTAACAGAGTCAGCAGGTTCAGGGAAAAACCCAATAAATACATCAAGATCGTCGCCCCGATCAACGAGACTGGCATCGCGATCAACGGAACGATGGCCGTACGAATCGAACCCATGAATAAGAAGACAACCAGCCCGACAATCGCGACGGTTTCTATCAACGTTTTCGAAATTTCCGAAAGAGCGTCTCGCATGAATTTTGTCGCATCGTATGCAAGATTCATTTCCAAATGATCCGGTAGATTCGGCTCAAGTGCCTTCATCGCCGCATTGAGTCGATTCGCAACATCGATCTCATTGCTCCCCGGTAATGGCCACACCGATACATAGACCGCTTCGCGACCGCGATACATCGCGACCATCGAAGCCTCTTCGGAACCGAATTCCACCTTGGCAACATCCCCTAAGCGGATCACTGCACCGTCTTTCTGTGAGACGATCAAGTCCCTAAACTCCTCTTCCGTTTTTAAGTCTGTATCGGTCAGGAGATCAACTTGGACTGCGTCGTTCTTTACACGTCCAATTGCGGCCAAATAGTTATTGCGGCGCAAAGCTCCATACACATCGCCTGGCGTGAGGTTCAATTCCGAAAGTTGGTTCGGCGATATCCAAATCCGCATCGCGGGTGTGCGGCCTCCTTCTACCCCCACTCTTTGCACTCCAGCGATTGTTGAAAGCTGTGGTTGTATGGTTCGTGTAAGGTAATCGGTCAGTTGCGGCACATCCCACCGCGTCGATGTAAAGGACAGATAGAACGAAGCGTATGGACGATCGGCTCGCTGGATTTCCACCACACTCGGCTCGGCCTCTGCCGGCAACTCACGCCGCACTTGTTGCAACCGCGTATTGACCTCAGCCAAAGCCTGTGTTGCATTGTGATTAAGCTTTAGCCGTATCGTGATCTGACTCGATCCCGCGACACTTTGCGAATCGACGTAGTCCACACCGCCAATCGATGAAACCGCTTTCTCAATCGGCGTCGTCAAAAAACCGCGAATCGTTTCGGCACTCGCACCGATGTACACTGTCGTGATTACGATCGATGTACTTTCGAGCTTGGGAAATTGTTGCACCGGAAGCGTTTGAGCCGACCGGATCCCCAAGAGGACAATCATCAAGTTTACCACGATGGCGATCACCGGATGCTTGATAAAGACGTCTGTAATCGATTTCATAACGTTGGATTCACTCGAGTTTCAACTGCGAACTTCTCTGTTTCAACTGCAGACAGCATTAGGGAGCCACCGAAATGGGCTTGGTTATCTCCGATGGTACAACCCAAGTCCCATCAAAGATCTTGAACGAGCCATCTGCAATGATCTGCTCACCTGCTTGCAAGCCCTGCAGGATAGAAACCGCGTTGCCCAACGACGATCCGACAACGACCTCTCTGCGCCGTGCAACCAACTTGGCCGTGTCCTTAATATCCGGAGCAGCCACAAAACAAAATGCCCCCGTAGGATCGGTTCGCAGTGCAGACGATGGAATCACAAAAGTTTCGATTGGATCACCATACTCTGCCACAATCCGTACCGAGTCATTCACATGCAACGACTCCGGTGGAGACTGCACCTTGGCTCGAGCAAGCAACGATCGGGTCGTGCGGTCCGATTGGGAATCCAACGCGATGATCTCCGCAGATGATTTAGCTGTTGCGTGCTCCAACGAGATCGTTTCGCCGACTTTCAATGAACCCGCCACATGTTGGGGCATCATGAAATCCACAAAAACGAACTCGTCGATTCCCTGCAACATCGTGATCAAAGCTCCCTCAGGAAGATATTGACCGGGATGAATGTCAAACACCCCCGCCTTCGCCCGAAAAGGAGCAACCAACACCTTGCGGCGTATAACTGCCTCCATCCTCGCAACTTCCGCGCGAGCTTGCGCTAACTGAGCTTGGGTTTGATCCAAGTCCAATTCACTCAGCGCCTGAACCTCCATCGCCTTCTTGATCCGTTGATACGTCGAATTCGCAATCTTCTCTGCCGCCTTAGCGCTCTCGAGCATGGCTTCTTCAACCTCGGTATCGAGCTCGATCAATACGTCTCCCGGTTGGACGATCTGACCTGAGGTAAAGTGCACCGCCTTGACCGTCCCGACCGTCTCCGTCTTGAGTTGCAGCGTCCTCGGGGCAACCACCGTTCCGACCGCTGTCGTACTTCGACGCAAACGCACCGTTTGCGGCTCGCTAAATACCACCGGAGTTGGATGTGCCTGAGGAACAGGAGCAGGCGCTGTTATCGCTCGGTACTTCGCGTAAGCAATGACCCCACCAAGGAGCGCCAAACCCAAGAGAAGAACCAAGGAACCAAAAAATGTTTTCATCTCAAAAGCATCGTTATCGAGGAAGCTCAAAAGCTTTATGTTTGGGGCTAAAGCAATTTAAATCTCAACAGAGACTTGCGCCGAACCCAGCGACCCGCAGGATAACCCATTGCAAGCGATATAAGCAACCCGAGACTCGACGGCTCGGGCACACCAGTGGCCGATTGAATGAAATCGCGAAAGCTCGAAACACGCGTAAACCCACTGACGGCCCCATAGCCAAAAGTCAACGTATTTCCACTTTCCAAGAATCCTCGCTGCGATACCGCAAAGGAATTCACACCAGCTAAATACCAAGTTCCGTTTTCCTGCAAGAAAACTCCGCCTCCACTGTCACCAATGGCGACATGGTATTCCAACTCCGTCGCATCACGACTTCCAAGCGTATTGAAGCTTCCCGAAGGATCGCGCGAAGCGAGGGCGTCGAAGTCGCTGACAATCACGCTGTCCTGCGCCCCGAGCTGCCCCCCAGGTCCATTCTCAAAACTCAAAATCGCATCCGCAATATTTGTCCCACCACGCAAGGTACCTGGATTCGAGGATTGCCCAGTAGACCCCACTCCCGTCTCACCGTAACCCGTGATAGACAACAAAGCCCCCAACTCAGAATTGCCAATGTAGATCGGCATCGGCGCAATACCCGTCACCGGCGTACTCAATCGTATTACCGCAATGTCATAGCCATAACCGACAGCACTACCGTTTGCCAGAAACTGAGGATGTTTAATCATCTCCGCTGCCGAGTACGTCGTCCCACCAATCGTGAAATTCGCAATTCCGACATGGCCAGCCGTAACCACCCAATTCGGTGCAATCAGCGTCCCAGAAGCTGTCCCGACTTTACCCACTGCTGCGAATCTTTTTCCGTAATTCGTGTACAGCGTATCGCTGACTTCATCGAGAATCATCCCTCCGCGCACCATCGGAGAACTCAACGCAACAATTGCGATCAATGTAATGAAGCGTACCATTGGAACCACCTACGGGAAGCCTATTTACCTAAGCAAAAAATCCGAGGATTTCAGCGACACTCGAACCAAAACTGTGTTCGGTGCATTGGACACTTTGTCTCATTCGAATTCGCTTCGATCCAAGCCATAGCAACCATGGATTTCCATTGTACTTAACATACCTGCGCGTCTATAATGAATTCACGGGCGATTAACGTCACCGTCCAACTTCTCCTAATTCCCTCCCCTGAACCCGTTTCGCTCGTGCATCGGTCCCTCCGACTGCTCGGTCTTGCGTGCCCGAAGTCACACCCACCCTGAGTCTCTTCGTTCGCCGACCGACTGATGCAGAGCGCTCCATAATCCCATGACAGATCAAGGTAACGGCAACGCTCGGCCCAAGTGGAAAACCAACGAGATCCTCTCGATTGCAGAGGAAATCGCTCGCAATCCTTCGGGACCTCAACCAACAACATCTGATCGACGCCCAGTTCTCGATTTCGCAACCCTTCAGCGCATGCCGCGCGAAGAACTCGAAAACGTTGCAAACATCGAAGGAATCGACTCTGCAAGCTCTCTGTCCCACCAAGAACTGATCTTCCAAGTCCTTCGCGCTCGGATGGCTTCCTCGGGAATCATGATGGGGGAAGGAACCCTAGAAGTCCTCGCCGACGGCTTCGGATTCCTTCGCTCTACCGCCCATCACTACGTCGCTTGCCCCGACGATATCTACGTATCCCCGTCGCAAATCCGACGATTCGGACTGACTACCGGTATGGTCATCTCCGGACAAATCCGGCCACCTAAAGAAAACGAACGCTACTTCGCTCTTCTGCGAGTCGAAGCCATCAACCACCGCAGTCCCGGCGAAGTACGAAGCCGCAAACCATTCGATTCCCTCACGCCTTTGCATCCAAAACAACGGATTGTGATGGAAACTTCTCCGGACGAAACCTGCACCCGCGTCATCGATCTTGTGACCCCACTCGGTTTCGGTCAACGCGCTCTGATCGTCTCACCACCCCGCGCCGGAAAAACGTTGCTCATGCAAAAAATGGCCCGGGCCGTCCTCGCAAACTATCCAAACGCATACGTCTTCATGCTCTTGGTCGACGAACGGCCCGAAGAAGTCACCGATATGCAAAGGGAAGTCCGGGGACCGAAATGCGAAGTGATCTCCAGCACCTTCGATGAACCCGCCGCAAGACACATCCAAGTCAGCCAGATGGTCCTCGAAAAATCCAAACGGCTCGTCGAAGACGGAGTCGATGTCGTTGTCTTCTTAGACTCCATTACCCGGCTCGCTCGCGCTTGGAACGGCGAATGTGTCCATTCGGGAAAAACACTTACCGGGGGGCTTGATGCCAACGCCATGCAAAAGCCAAAATCCCTTTTCGGCGCTGCTCGCAAAGTCGAGGAAGGGGGCTCACTGACAATCATCGCCACAGCACTCGTCGGCACCGGGAGCCGCATGGACGAAGTCATCTTCGAAGAATTCAAAGGGACCGGAAACATGGAAATCGTCCTTGATCGATCCCTCGTCGATCGAAGAATCTGGCCAGCAGTCGACATTTTCCAATCCGGCACCCGTCGAGAAGAAGTTCTCCTTGATCCGGCTGAATATCAGAAAATCGTCCTCATGCGAAAAGCCCTCGCCGGACTTAGTCCCGCCGACGCGATGGAAATGCTCGTCGCTAAACTTCAAAAGACAAGAAATAATGCCGAGTTTCTCCTAAGCCTTCGAGCGTAATCCCTGCTGATTTGTTCTCCCCGACGGGATCTAAGACAAATTCTGATTTCTCTTCAGGCCGTACTTCGGTATCTTAATAGGTCGCCGAACCTGCGTTTCGGTGTCGACACTTTTCAATTCTTTTGGTATCCCCCGATCTCGCCCTCATCGTTAACTTCCTAAGTTTTTCGTAATCTTTTCCTTCCCGGAATCTTTTCTATGCCTCGTTTTTTCCCTTCTCTTACTGCATTGCGTTCCCTGCTAGTCAACAAGACCCCGAAACCCACCTTTTCAACAACGCAATCCACTCGATACGCCAAAAGGAAACTGACCCTGGAGACCCTGGAAGCCCGAAAGGTCTTCGCGGGCATGCTCATCAGCGAAATCCAAGAAGACCCACTCTTCGGAAATCGTGATACCGATCAATACATTGAA
>JBEICB010000211.1:0-8270 GCA_040373655.1 Pirellula sp.
ACGAGCGTTGGAGATCCGGGGGAAAATGGACCGAGGTTTGGCAAACAAGCAGGCGCATCAGTAGATGTACTCTACCCGAAATGGTTAGCGAGGCATTGCGTAGGGGTTGTTCTTTGCTTGCAATTCGTTGCGCCGGGGTTCTGGGAGTGGGTTGAAGAACCCAGGTGGGCGGCCTCCGACGACGGATGGTCCGATATCGTTCAGAGGGTAGGGATCGAACTCGGCGGCTTTTGCTTTTTGGCGATCGATCGTCCCGATACCGAATCGTTCAGCGTAGTTGGAGGCTTTGCAGCCTGCAGTCCCGATGAGCAGAAAGCTTGCGTAAAGTATTCCGCAGAGAAGCCGTTTGCGTTCAGTGGATACTTGAATTGAGTTTGTCGGTACGAACATGGGCAACGTCCTTGTATGCCGAATCCAGTTCGGCTCGTAGCATCCTAATCCCGAGTGGGAGCTAAACCAATTCATCCTTGAGCGGTTGAAAAGCTCCTGGCGTTGAAAAGCACCTGAAATCGTATCGTGGAAAGAGCGGGCGTTGCTAGAGCGATTACCCCAGCAAATTCATGGAGAAATGGAGGTTGAGGCCAGTTTGTTCAGGTTATAGCGAATAGATTGGGCGAATCATGGGAGGTATTGGAACAAGATCTGGCTTGGAATTTGATCGATTTGCTCAGTTTGATCGTACTTTTCGAAGCGTTGCTGCCGTCGAGAACCAAGGGAGCATTGCGAGTCCGATAACGGCAATGGTCAGTAGCGATTGAATGCTGAAAGGGGGATCAGGGAAGGTCTTGAGTGTTAAAAAAACGAGCCCGATTCCGAGCGTCCATATTCCCAGGGTGTACACCACGGAGACATCGTTTTCCATAAGTGCTATGATCGTCGCAGCAACAAGAATACAAAGCACAAAGATTAGGATTGCTCCAGCGATTGCGATGGGAATTGACCATTTGAAGGACAAGAGCAAGGCGAGTATGACGAATGGTGCTATCCACAACTTGCTTCTAATTACCAGAGGGATGAATGCGATAGAGGACAAAGAGAAAGCGAACGTCGCGATCAACGATACTGTTGAGGAGATTAGAACGAATTTCCAATAAGGAATTTTCAAGCCCATTGCCTCAGCCATTTGGGTATTTAAGATCTGGCCGAGGATCCCAGCAAGAGTGAACGAAGTTAAAAGCACCGCAAATCCCAACAGCGAGGATAGGGACGAGGAACGAAGGATGGTAGCTGCAAGGACTTTCGATTGGACCGGCAAGCGGAAGAGATAGGGCTCGATACCAAGGGTTCTGTAGCTCGAGGAACTTTCGAGGAACTGAGGTATCCGCATTGATATCCCAATATAGCTGATCATTGGAATTGCCAAAGCAATGCATGGTTGCATAAAAGCAACAATACTCATCGATGATGCAACTACACTTGGAATGTACTGCAGATTCTGGGTTGCAATAACACTGAGCACCGCAGAAACCCACATGGCAATTGAATTGATTACAACGAGAAGGGGTTCAACGCTACAGCGATGTTTAAAGTCAAACCAACGAAGTGCATGAGAGGGGGACGCAAAGTGCTTTTGGGTACAAGATCGCCGACCTAGTAACCGCTCTACAAACTGACTAAATTTCTCGACAAATATCCAATCGTACTGTTCCGTTCTACAACGGTCTTGTGAAACTCTCCAAGTGGTCAAGACAAAGCTCACAGTGATCACAAAGCACGCAAATAGGATATCAGCGCGGGATAATGAGGCCCATTCATGAATACTGGAATCCATCATCCCGCCTCGCCTTAACTGGATTCCGTAGTGTTGTAGATACCAAATGGTGAGGCAGGACAGTAGAACAAAGACAAGCAGGATCCAGCCCAGCGAATTCAAGACTCCACGGACTATCGGTTGGAAGGAGCACCAGCATACGACCGCGAAGAGAACAGAACCTGCTATGGGGAATCCCAGTGGCACAATCCATTGCCACAGTGCAAGAAGGGTCGCAACCGTTGTCGCAACCAGCAAAGCCCCGGTCCAGTAATAAAAGCTAACGAGTTGTATCGTTGAGATCGGTTTGAGATAAAACCTGCTAAGGCTTCCTTGTGATGCCTGAACGCTGAAGCCAACGATCAGAACCATGGATAGGGTAAGAACGATTTGGATCGGAACCAATTCCTTGACTGCGACTGCGGATTCTAAGCCAGCGAACGGTAGAAGAACGAGGCTTGCAGGGATATTGGCAATGAGTGGAAGAAGTAGCTTCCAGCGATTACGAGCGTAGTACTCCCAGGCCAGCGGAGCGATGTACGATTGCATGGTGTATTCTCACGAACTGAGGTTTTGTAGAGTTTTTAATAGTTTTGTTGTATCGTTTTTTGTGTAGTGTTCAGGAGACGCATGCGACGAAGATTTCATCGAGCGACAATGGGTGCTGTTCTAAAATTTGAGCCTTTGCAAACGAGGCTGCTTGTAATAAATCCGCAGGCGTACCTCGGTGGACGTATGACCAGTCATGTTCTTTTCCTCGACCGTTGAGGCAGCCTTCGAGTCCTGGGGCAACGTGATGCGAATCGGGGAATCGCAATGTGACGCGTCGGAAGGATTCCAAGAGGGAGTCAAGAGAATTCTGCAGTAAGATTCTTCCTTGGTGAATAATGGCGACTCGATCCGCAAGTCGTTCGACTTCATCGAGTAAGTGGGACGAAAAAAGTACCGTTCGGCCCTCTTCTGCGGTGGTTCGAATGATGGCGGTCAAGATATCGCGCCGGATGATCGTGTCTAAACCTGAGGAAGGTTCATCGAGGATCAAAAGACGTGGACGATGTGCTAAAGCAAGGAGCAAGCAGATGCGGGCTGATTGCCCTCGAGAGAGGGTACCGACTCTTTGGTTTGGCTTGAGTTCGAAGAGGTGCATGAGTTCCGTGGCATAGGTCGAATCCCAATTGCTGTAGAATGCTTTCGTAAAATCGATAATCTCCTGGATTTTCATCCAACCCGGCAGGTCGCGATCTTCGGATACATAACCGATTTTGCTCAGAACGTGCACCGGTTCACGAACCGGATCGACGCCGAAGACGGACACGGAGCCAGATTGTGCGAAGTGGCTACCGAGAAGGTGTTTGATCAAAGTGGTTTTTCCAGCACCATTGGCGCCGATTAAGCCGAAGACGCCACCTTCTGGAATTGCGACAGAGACATCGCTAAGTGCCTGCTTGTCGCCAAATTTTCGACTGAGGTTTTTAATATCAATTACTAGATTACTCATTGGAGGAAGCTCCTTTTTTTGTCGTAGGTTGGTTCAGGTCGCTTTGTTGGATGAGTTTGAGAACTTCGTCCAAGCCGAAGCCCATTTGAAGGGCTTCCACGAGGACTTGATCGATTCGTTGTTTGAGGACTTTTAGTCTTTCCTTGCGGGCAATGGGTGAGCCCGAATCCGCGATAAAAGTACCTGCGGTTCGTCGCTTTTCGACGACTCCTTCGACTTCCAGTTCGCGGTATGCGCGGGCTATGGTATTCGGATTGACGATTAGCTCTTCGGCAAGTGCACGAATTGACGGGAGCTCGTCTCCTACTCGTAGTTTCCCCGAGGCGACTAGGTACTTGATCTGCTGCATGACTTGCAGGTAGATCGGTACTCCGCCCTGGGGTGTTAACTGAATTTGCATTGTGTTCTCCCTTGTGTCGCTGTACTAATGTATTAATACAACTGTCGGGGGTTCAAGTCAACAATTATTTTGAATTTTTTCGGTCGTATTCAGACGCTAAATGGCGCATCTCGTATTTGAGCTAGAGGCAATTGGGGCTTGCTATGTTGAATTTTCAGTCATTTTCGAATGAGGGTGTTCTAGATCAGTAAGTGGATAGGAATTACAACTTTTGATAGGGGTTGCTTATCCAATCCATGGGGCATCTGTAGAATGCGGATAGCATTTGCATACTGTGAATCCGAATCCTGTTCACCTATTCGGTAAGGCGAAAGCGCAACACAATGATTACGTTTTTTTATCTGTTACCTTTGTTGAGTGCGGTCACATTTACACTTCAGGGGGACGGGGTGACGGTTGAGGTTTCTGACCAGTCGTCCGCAATGCCAAGCCCTATGTGGTTGACATATCCAGGAGGGGATGGACCGGGCCAGGGTAAGAAAATCGTGCTTATTGCCGCCGAACAGGAGTATCGCAGTGAGCAGTCCATGCCAATGCTCGCCAAGATTCTCAGTCAGCATCATGGTTTTCAATGCGTCGTGCTCTTTTGTGTAAATCCGCAGGGAGAAGTAGACCCCACAATGCCGGTCTATCCGGAGAAGGGCAAGGAGTCTGAGTTCAAAGAGCATCACATTCCTGGCCTCGAACAACTCGAGACTGCAGACCTTGTTTTGTTTTTCACACGGTTGCTGACGCTGCCAGCATCGGAGCTGCAGCAGATTGTCGATTATGTCGATTCCGGCAAACCAATGATCGCTTTACGAACCGCCAATCATGGTTTTCGAGGCCCACTTCCCTACAAAATCTCTGGCAAACAAGTTCGATGGGGAGAGGATGTATTAGGTGGGACTTTTCTGAATCATCACGGTCGATGGCATGCTGACTCAACGCGCGGTTTCTTCGATCCAAATCATGCACAACATCCGATCTTGACGGCCGTGGCAGATATTTGGGGTGACTCCGATGTGTATCGCACGTATAAAGAGGGCGCATCACTTCCCGTTGATTGCACCCCATTGCTGTGGGGGCAACCGCTTGTGGGTCGCAGACCGACCGACTTGCCAAACGAAAAACTTGAGCCACTTCCTGTGGCTTGGATCAAGCCTTGGCAGACCAGTCAGAACACGACCGCACGAGTTTTTCACTGTACGATGGGTAGCGGCATCGACTTGAAGAATCCCGGGCTAAGGCGGCTTGTAGTGAATGCTGCCTACTGGTGCTTGGAGATGGAAAAGGATATTTCCGCTTTGCGATCCGTGGACATCGTAGGGACCTATGAGCCGCTTGAGAGCGGTTTCAATTATGAGGATTTGGGAGTCAAGCCACGACCTGTTTCTTTCTATCGCTAATCGACACCAAGCTTTTATGTTAATTTTCTGAGCGTAACACATGATGTATCTTGGCTTCGGGTTGGCGTTCGAGACGGCAGTCGATTAGGACGGTAGTTGGTGACATTCCAGGAAGCAGTGATACGTTTTTAAAGACATACGCAAGAGCGAAAGAATTGGATAGCGGACGATTGGTTGGTAACTTACAATCGCACAAACTATGAACAAATTCTATGTGTTGATCGCTTACTTAATCGTCCAAGTACAAGCTTTCGCTGGAGATCCGTCTCTGGCTGGTAATCATTCGCTGACAAAACTTCAATCGGGGCGGTTGCTGCTCTCTGAATTGCGTTGTTCTTCGTGTCACGATGGCGTGCCAACGATATCTGGTTTGGAGAAAAAATCGCCTGATTTGACTTATGCTGGGTCTAGAATTTCACCGGAGTATTTGCAGCGATTCATCGCTTCACCCGCCGAAATGCATCCAGGCACCACCATGCCTGACATGTTAGCATCTCGAACTGAGTCCGAGCGGCAGAAGATCGCAGAATCGCTGACGCACTTTTTGGTTTCGATTTCGACGAACGCACCTCCCGCATACCAACCTGCATTCTCTGAGATCCCCCAAGAGATTAGCGATGCGAAACTTGGGCAAGCCTTGTACCACTCGATTGGCTGTGTGGCTTGTCACGGTCCCAGAGAAGCGGCGGTAGTGGCATCGCAAAATGATGATGACGATGATAATGATGAAGACGATGATAAAGAGGACGAGCAACACGAATACGGGAAGGAGGGGCAACAGGGCTCGAAGGTTAAGCCATCTGAAGTGTCCCTTGCTCACGTCGGAAGGAAGTATAGTGTCCGGTCACTAAGTGAATTCTTGTATGATCCTTTAAAGGTTCGAGAATCTGGGCGTATGCCGGATATGAATTTAACGGCCCAGGAGGCGTCATCGATCGCGGCATATTTAATGGTCGAGCAGATGCCTGTGTCAATGAATCTTGTGACAGACCGGGCAATGGTCGAGGCGGGGAGGGAGTACTTTCAGTCCCTGAACTGTGTCGCTTGTCACGTTATTCCTGGAATGGTATCTACCGCATCGAGAGTAGCATTAGGGAAATCAGATTTGCAAGGTGGATGTTTTTCGGGAGGTGACGATAGCAAAACGGTGAATCAATCGCCGCGATTTATGCTCGATGAATCTAAGCGTGAAGCTCAGCGTGAAGCGATCCTGACTGCGTTGCGTGAGGATACGATGGTTGTGTCGGAGCAGGAATACTTGGCTCTGAAGTTGACTGCTTTTCGCTGTATTTCTTGTCACGTTCGCGATGACTACGGTGGGGGTCATGAGGCACACAATGCTTATTTCAAGGGGAGTGAATTGAATCTCGGGGATGATGGCCGTATTCCGCCACCGCTTACACTTGTGGGAGCGAAGCTAAGGCCGACTTGGATGAAGAAGGTTCTTTTTGATGGTGAAAGCGTTCGTCATTACATGGAAACGCGAATGCCTCAGTTTGGCGAGTCGAACCTTGCGGAGTTACCTGGGCTTTTTCGTCGTATAGATGTATTGGACGGCCCAGAAATGAAGATCCCAAATCCGGAGAGTCGCAACGAGGATGAACGCGAGCAGGAGAAGAAGTTGCGTGCTGCCGGGCGTGAATTGCTAGGTGACAAGGGGGTCAATTGCGTTGCGTGTCACAAATTCAATTCAAAGGCAGCGAACGTGAATCAGGGGATCGAGTTGCTGACGAGTTACGACCGACTTGAGCCAGCTTGGTTCTATCATTATTTGCGCAATCCTGGTGCCTTTCGTCCTCGAACGACGATGCCGACAGCTTGGCCGGATGGTGTATCTGCATTCACGAATATACTCGATGGTGATTCGGATCAACAAATCGCATCGATTTGGTATTACTTGTCACTAGGTACTTCAGCGGCGGATCCGTCTGGGGTTCGGTCGGTGAGTACAAGGATTGAAGTGATCGACCGAGCGATCGTTCATCGCGGTCGTAGTCGTGTTGCAGGGTTTCGGGGAATAGCGGTTGGATTGCCTGAAAAACTGAATTATGCTTTTAACGCAGAGACGGGGACTTTATCAGCAATTTGGCAAGGGAATTTTATTGGGGTGAATTGGAGCGGCCAGGGATCTGGAGACTTTCAACCTGCCAGTGAGCCAATCTTGTTAGCGCAAGATGTCTCGTTCGCTTTGTTGGAGCGCGAGAGTTCGGTATGGCCATCGTTACCCGTGATGACCAAGGAGGCTCCTGCAAATCCGGATCCCTTGTATCCCAAGAACTTGGGATATCAGTTTCGAGGTTACTATGTCGACGAAAATTCGGTTCCAACTTTTCAGTATCGCAGTGGAACGATTGAAATTGAAGATCGCAGTGGGGCAATTGTTGAGTCGGGTGGAACAACTGTCCAGCGCAAGCTCACGAGGTCTTTGCAGTTTGAGTCTCCCGCGACAGATATCCTTTGGTTTCGCGTATTGGTTGGGGAGATAAGTCGCGAGGGGGAGCATGTCTATCGTGTTGGGAAATTGCGAGTCACCCTACCGGCGCGGGAAGCGATACTCAGACCGCAGTCGCAAGGTTCATCGAATTACGAATTGCTGTTGCGATTAGAAATCCCCCGAGGCAAATCCACCATGGAGATCGTTTATGAACCGCTCAGTAAGTAATCCTTTTTGTCAATGGTTGCGTTCGATAGCGGGGGCAATGCTCATTGCGAGTGGATGTTTTGCGGAGGAAGTTGGTAAGCGTGGGGGGACGGAGGAGCGAGAACGAGAGTCTTATCCGATTGTCAGCATTCCAATACCAAAGGATACAGTGATTGAGGCTGGTGCCTTTGCCGTGTTACCAAACGGTCGCCTTGCAGTGGGTACACGTCACGGTGAGATTTACATTATCGAGGGCATTGATGCAGAGAAGCCGACTCCCAAGTTTCATCGCTTTGCTTCCGGCCTCGATGAGATTTTTGGATTGGTTTGGCAGGATGGTGCATTTCGAGTTACCCAGAGTTGTGAATTGACACGGGTACAGGATACGAATGGGGACGGTGTGGCTGATCGGTTTGAGACGATCTCCGATGCTTGGGGGTACGCCAACTACCACGAATACGCCTTCGGTTCAAAGCTCGACGCAAAAGGGAATCAGTTCATTGCGTTGGGATTATCAGCGTCTTACTACTCGCACGCTTTGTACCGTGGGTTCATCATGAAAGTTTCACCGGAGGGACAGACGACCGCCTTTG
>JBEICB010000080.1:0-21024 GCA_040373655.1 Pirellula sp.
GAGCGGCGAGCGATGGCTACAAGCGGTGGATGTTACTAGGAAGATCTCCACCGTCTGGCGAGCGGTGGCTACGAGGGGTGGATGTTACTAGGAAGATCTCCACCGTCTGGCGAGCGGTGGCTACGAGGGGCGAGGGGTGGCTACAAGCGGTGGCTACGAGATACTTCGGATCTGGTCGCCTACCCACTGCGCGAGTTTTTCGGGGCTTACTGCCGCAACTGGCATGCCTGCATCCGCAACCATCTGGGCACATCCTTGATGAAATCTCGCTACGCCGGAATCATCGAGTGCAGCTAACCCAATGCATTTTGCTCCCGACTCGATCAGCGCTCGAACTTCTGAGATCATCTCGCCAGGAGATACACCTTCTTCAAAATCAGTCACCAAGAGGATGATCGATCGGCTTGGGACTTTCAGCCCACCTCGCGCATGTCGAAGCCCCAATCCGATGTGAGTTCCACCACCGACCTGGACTTCTAACAATAGGGAAAGCGGGTCGTGAACTTGATCGCTCAAGTCGATTACACGTGTGCTAAAGGCGAGAAATCGAACGGTCAACGCTGGTAGTTCTGAGAAGATCGCGGCGCATAAAGCACTATAAACGACCGATGCGCTCATCGATCCTGAAACGTCGACAACAAACGTTAAATGCCAGTCCATCTCTCGCTTCGATGCACTGTGAAAGAT
Organism: Pirellula sp.; assembly: GCA_040373655.1. Lineage (GTDB taxonomy): Bacteria > Planctomycetota > Planctomycetia > Pirellulales > Pirellulaceae > JBKCUI01. Next base: position 688 of record JBEICB010000080.1, read on the forward strand.
CAAGTCCTTTGCGACGATCGATCGACTACCATCTGCTCTCTGAATCGTGTTGACGAGATTGCTTCGAAGAGTCCTCGAAAGGTTGAGTCTCTTTCCTCGCCGGCGTGTGGGGCGAGGCGTCGATAATCCATGAACATGAGGTCGAGTGCGCACTGCAAGCTGTTGCGCAAGTTGTTCTGTAATACGTTTCGCAATCTGACGTAGGCGTTGGGTTTTTGCTTCCGAGCTAGTTCCAGCAAGCGATAAAACCTGCTGGAGTAATTCAACACTTGGCATCACCGTCTCGGGATCGAGAGCCTGGATAGCATTAAGATTTCCACCCGCTGCTGAGTTCCCAAGGACTTCTTGGCAAATCTCTGACCCAAATAGATTTTCAAGATCTTCAGACCATTGTGCGATCGTCGGTGTTGGCTCCTCTGTACCGCCGATGCCACTTTTGTTGCGATTGGCAAGTCCTCTTCGGGATCCTTCTCCCTTACCACGTCCGTACAGTTGATCGAGTACTCTTGCCGCTTGGTATCCAAGTGATGTTTCTGGTGGGAATCCCAAAATCATCCGCCAACGGTCAGCCACACCGATATGCTGGTCTATTTTGATTCGCGGTGCTTGTGGTTTTGTTTCGGTTTCTTGGGCGGTGAGTGACGCTGTATCTTCTGTGCGACTTGATAGACCTATACTTTGCGGCACAGGGCGTTGAAGGAATGAGAAGGTCTTGGCTACCGTAGACTGACCAGCAAGATCAGCTCGTCGCAAATTCGCCAGTAAGTGCGCAAGGTCAGCGTTTTCATTATCGTTTAGATTACCAACCGATAGCTTTGTACCTCGATCCAGAAGAGGTTCTAGTTGAACATCAAGGATCCGTTTGCGGTCGGCAGGGGAGAATTCTTGGAATGCTCCACGCAACGGTGGTAATCTTTTTAGAAACTGTGAATCGTCGAGGGTTTGCAAAGCGGCACCCAAGCCATTTAGCCAATGCGACTCCGTCTGCAGCTTGGGAAGCAGGATCTGTACGGTTCCAGCCAGAGATGACTTTAGTCGCTCTCGAGAAGATTGGTCGATTGCATCTTCGACCCACCCCTGCAGTAATGATTCTAGTTGGCTTACTTCGTCGTAACCCATTGCACAGAGTAGTCCGATGCAAGCCCCTCTCATTCTTGGGCTTCCTTGCTCCATGACGCGGCGGCACCAGGACACAAGCTGTGGAAGACCTTGTTCAAGGAGTTGTTGGTTTGGGGTATTTAACTTCGATTGTATCAATGAAGACATACCATCGCGTAACCAGTTTCCGAGTTCTGCTAAACCGCTTACATCCTCTGGGTCGTTTGAACCAATGAGTCCTGAAAGTCGGTCTAATGAAGCGCGAATCAAAACGGGAAGAGAAGCAGCCCCTTCGGTATCGTCAAATACTTTTAGAATCGGGGGATAAGCTTGCTGCTCGGAAACTGGAAGTCCAGGAGCTTGGCCAGCTAGGATACGCTGAATGTGCGAGGCTGCTTGAACGAGTTCAATCAGTTGTGCGGATTGAAGAAATGAATCGGTGAGTTGTAGAATCGCTCGATGGGTAAGGTTTTGCAAACCGCATTCGGACGCTGTGGTGAGAGTCTCCAGTAGTAGCTTCGGATTCCATACATCGGAATCGCATTTGGGTAATCGAAGTTGCAGTACTCCTTCGACGACTTGCGGAAGTGTAACACCGTATTTGGATAGTGATTCGAGCGTTGCAGAGGTCCCTTGACGTAAGCCAGTTTCCCAAACTTCGATTAAGTTTTCTCGATCACCTTGTTCAATCGAATCGAGTCGTTTTGCGTAGGGGATATTAGCAACGGCTAATTGTCGAAGTACCACTGCTCGCGCTCGATCACGATTATCTCGCAAGACATCGAGTCGCAGTTCTTTGACTTCTTTAGTGGGTAGTTTCAAGAGAGCGAATTGCTCATCAATACTTTTCGCGAGGCCGCAGCGCGGAGTGCTTGGGGAAACCGTTCCTACTCGATCACCGATAAGAACATGCTCCATGGCTCGTGCGATAGCGCGAGCTCGTCCGTGAAGCTCACCTTGTACCAAGCAACTTTGGATGGATTCGATGAACTCTCCTCTGCCAGCGACAGGAAGACCACGGAGTTTTGCAAGCTCTCTCATCATGCGAACGATTTCAGTGGCATCTGGAGTTCCAGCCACATGCCCACGCGATCTTAAAAAGCGGCAGATGTCTACCACGAGTTCCGTGGCGACTTGATCAAGCATTTGCGGCTCAGAGACTGCGACGACGCGATCGTGCCAGATTGGGTCCCGAATTCCGGCGGGGTAACCGCTGCGTTCATCGAGTTGTTCAAAGCTATAGGGGACCAGCGATACACCAACTTCTTGTTGGTCTGAAGCGATGGTTTCCAAAAGTTGGCGATCGAGATCGCGAGTGGATTCGACGATCGTAGGCAAAAGAGCACTGGCGTGGAATGAACCAATACAAGCGACGCTATTGGGAGGTGCTTTGCGCAAAGCTTCACGCATCGCGCATTCGCGAAGAAAATCGCGTTGCGTGAGAGGTGGTCGGGGCTGGTTTGTTACTGTTGAATTTGCTTGGCTTTCGCGTACGGCCCAACCGAAAAGCAATGCCGCGCGCCGGACCGATTCTGGGTCGCCGAGAATACCAGGGGTTTCGACCAAACGTTCCCAGAGTTGTCCCGTGTCGGAAGAGTAGGTCTTGGAGAGTAGTCGGTCGAGGAGTGATGTATTGGATGGTTTGTAGGCGGACTGTTGCGATGGTTGCGACGCAAACCAAGTATCGAGGTGTTGATCGATAAGTTGTTGTTTGCTGGGAAGGACTTGTGCTCCCGCGGAAAGGTCTATCGGGATCACCGGAATGTTGTGTTTGTAAGCCCAGCGTAAAATGATCAGTTCTGGTGAGAAGTCTGCAAGCGGGTAGAACGCTAAGTTTCCGAGAGGGTCTGCAGCTGAGATCGCGATGGGAGCAGTTGTTTGTTCATCAGTAAGTAAGTGAAGCCAATCTGCGAAGTCGATTGGCATCTCGAGGAGGACGCACGAAGGATTGACGTTGCGAAGAAGCGGTTCGACGATGCGACTGATCGCGGCGGAATGGTGGCGTACGCCGATCAGGTAGGGTGAGCGGCAATTTGCCAATTGATCTAGTTGTTCTTTAACCTCATCCAATGAATCGGGCTTCATCCGTCGAGTTGGCTCCTAAGTTCTGCGAGGCGTTTCCAGAGCGGGTTTCCTTCTTCACTACGTCGCCGAACAGGACCGTCCCAATAGTGGAGCAAACGTTCACGGTCTATTGGATCATCTTTCATGACGACTCCGAGCAAATGTCCTGGCAATCGGGAGATTGGATCGAAACCTGAAGGGAAGAACGCACCTTCACGCAGAATTGCGGTTGTGACGGCAACGGCTTCTGCCGTACTCATGACGGTGCTTGGTTGTTGGACTTGCCATCCTTCGGTCGTACGCCCGCTTCGAAGATCTCGGAAGATCTGAACGAGTAGTTGTACCAGCGCACTGTCGACCGGGATATTCTGAGTTGACTTGTTGAGAATCGTTGTTGCTCGACGAGATACCAATTCGACTTCACGGTGGGCGTCTTGGATGGGTGCAACGGTTTCGAAGTTGAAGCGACGTTTCAGAGCGGCGGACATTTCGGAGACGCCGCGATCTCGCAAGTTTGCAGTTGCGATGATATTAAACCCGGGCGCTGCGAAGAGGCTTGAAGCATCTTCGGTTAACTCCGGGACCATCATCCTGCGCTCGCTCAAGAGCGAGATCAAGCTGTCTTGGATTTCTGGCAGGCAGCGAGTAACTTCTTCAAATCGAACCACTCGTCCTGTTTTCATTCCGGTGTAGACGGGAGATGGAACAAGTGCTTCGGGACAAGGGCCGCGTTCGAGCAGCATTGCGTAGTTCCAACCATATCGAATCTGATCTTCGGTGGTTCCAGCAGTTCCTTGTATAGTCAAGCCACTCGTGCCGCTAATTGCCACGGCAAGGAGTTCTCCGAGCATGGATTTAGCGGTACCTGGTTCTCCGACGAGTAGGAGCCCCCGTTCGCCGGCGAGAGTTACCACGCAGCGTTGGATCAAGTCTCTTGGACCGACAAATTTTTCGCTGATAGGGATGGCTTTTGCTTTGCTCGAACCGATCTTTTGCCCGTCGGTGCCGCAGATGAAGTCGACGACCGCTTGTGGCGATAGGCTCCAACCTTCGGGACGTTCGTTGGAATCCGCAGATTTCAGTGCGGCCAACTCTTCGTCGAAACGAACTTCGGCTGGTGGCAATTGAACGACGCTGGATTTCTTGGACATGCTTATTTCTTTTTTGGTTTCGTCGGCTTGATAGGTGCTTCGGTGTAAGCGGGACGTTCACCGTCGAGCCAGCGTTTCCAAGCTTGTTGGAATAAGGACGCGACGGAGCCTAACGGGACAATTCTCTCAGCGGTTCCGCCTCTTAGCGGATCGGTATTTTCGTAACCGTAGAGAGTGAGCTTCCAAGTTTCCAGTGGGAGGTTAGGTGCTTTGAGGGCTTCCCAGCCTCCTGGGAGAAAATACTCGCGTCCAGCACGTTCCCGCTTTGCTTGGACAACTAGCTGTTTCTCCATCAACGGCACAACTGCGCTTTGAAATTGTTTTGTGGTCCACTGATTCCACGTCTTGAGATTGGAAGTGGTTGGATCTGGGAGTGCTAGAAGTTGCAGATACAGCGTTGCAGCTAATTGGTCTACAGCTAGTTTTTCTGCGCATTGCTCGACCAACTGCGGAACAGAGTTCATGGGGTACTGTTCCCATCGCTCGTCTTGCTCACTGGCTTGGGTATGATTGCTTTCGATAAGCTCATTCATGGCTTCCGATTGAATACCGAGGATGAAATCAACATTGATAAGATGTCCCTCGGTTTCGCCGGCGGCAAGGATTGGCTGCAACGCGCCGGCCAGCAGTTGGAGATCTTTATTTGTTTTTAGTTTTGCAGTTTTGGCAAAGCAGTAGAGTTGCGGAGGAATCGTTGCGACTAAAAATCGATCGGTATCGCACCGATAGATGCTATTGGCATCCTTCTCAAAGGTCCCTACCGTTGAGAATTTGGAGATGGTCGCTTCGACGTTCATTGGTTTGCCGGAATACGACAGATATCCTTCATGGACCGGAAGCATCGTATCGGGGTGATCGAGAAACGCTCGGATTGCGTGAACTGCTCTCGGAATAAGGAGTCGAATGGGGTGCCCCATTGGTAGCAAGTAATTGAGTAATCGTATGGCATTTGAAATATCACAATAGGCCCGTGCGAGGGGAAAGGATGCATTGGGGGTAGTTGTGTAATCCAAAACTCGCCAAGAGTTTTGGCGAATTGGTAGGTGAACATTGACTTTGCGATGTTTCAAGAGATCGGCTTGATCTGGATCCATGATAAATTCATGGAATTCCTTAAGTGGGAGCCGTTGATACGGGAATGACTTCTCAAGTTCCTTACTTATTTCCGGCGGGAATGGGGTCAACGCGCGGCGTTGTTCAGCAAGCGTGTTGACCATCGTTTCAAAGTTATGGCCTGCGTTGGTCAGCAAATAGCCGGGTTCATTTAGACAGGCTGAATAAAGTGATTCAGAGATGTTCAAGGATTTCAGTTCGCTGATTGCAACCTGGATGTCTTTGACTTTCCAGCCGTAGATGTCGCGGATTTCCTTCGTAAGTTTTTCTTGCCCGTAGGGAGTTGTCCTTACGTTCCCCATCCAAAGGATAGCGAGGCTGATGGGATGGATGTTTAGTCGATCGGCCGCTGTTTGTAGCTTTTCCGGAGACGGAAGAGGTAGCTTCTCGAGTTTGTTCAGAGCTTTGATGAAGGCTGTGATATGATCCGAGTTCCAATGATTTGTAAAGTTCTTCGCTTCATCGATCGTCAACGATTTGGGGGGTTTGCAATCCCCTTTCGAAGCGTATCCAAGCACATAGATGTCTTGAATGGCATACTGAGAGAAGTTAATAGCAACGTAGCGTTGTTCTCCATCAACAAGTGTGACTGGGTGTGCTGCTTCGAGTGCTTCGCGGGCGGAATCTTTGAGTTTGGAACTGTTTTGCGCGTAGTTGAAACGAAACAGACCGAAGGAACCTTTTAGGTCAAGGAGTCCTGATTGTGAGAGGGCAGTAAGTGCATGGATCCAAGGATCGTTTGCAAGTTGCTTTCCAAGAAGTTCCTTATCCGTAGTTGGTTGCGGGTCTGTACGTTCGCGAAGAGCATTTTTCCAAAAGGATTTCCAAACTACTGCTGGTAAGTCCTCCAGGAGAGAAAACCAGTATTCGTTTAGATCGGGTAACGAATCACATTCTTGCCCTCGAAAGAACTTCGCAAGTGCATTGATATGATCGCAAAGAGTTAGTTCTTTGGAGTAATAAATTGGCAAGTATAACGGTGTGGTAAGTGCAAGCTGCCTAAAGCCCTGGTTAGCTAAATGGTTGTTTGCGACCATTGGGCTCGCAGTTTGAGTTTGGGGTGTGAGTCGTTGAATAAGTCCTTGAATGGCTGCGTTTTCTCCGACAGCAATTCTCAGGATGCTGCGTAAACCCGTGAGCAGTCGCGATGGAGCTTGCGAAAACACTTCGCAGAGCGTCCGTTGGGAGGCTTCGCGGTTCGGATCCAAGTTCATGGGATCTTCTTTTTGCTTCTTCGCTTCTCGTTCCGTATCCGCCGCAGCAAAGAGTGTGTCGGAATCTTGCCGCGTGAGATCGCGAAGAGACTGAGAAGTTACGGCGCAGCGCAGGCGCAGTGAATGCAGGAATTTGTACGGCAATTCGCTGGGCATACCTGCGAAATAGTTGCTGCGTTTTTGATAAAACCCGAACGTGATACCGGTTTGCGAATCAATCAATTGGCCATCGCTGGTTGCAATCCAATAAGTTTTTGCACACGGTTTATCTAGAATCGCAACCGCTCCAAGAGTTGAATTCGAAGGTTGTGATTCACTGCTGAAGATCCAATTCCTGCCATCGATACCTTGGGATTCAATCGAACCATCGCGTCGTTGGATACAGCGTAGACCGATGAGTCCATCTCGTTCACCGAGCGGAGACGTTCCTGGCTGGGGAGGTTTTGGAAGTAGATGGGAATGGGTCCAGACGATGGATGCGCCGGCCGGTAGGTTCTCTTCGAAAAAGGGTGGTACGCTTGCGCGGAGCACTTTTCCAGTGATGGAATCGATCTCGGAGATACTCCCCGGTGTTGTTTCTGGTCGATACGCTGCTTGGGGTGAACTCGGGGACCAACTCCAAAAGCGTTGGCCATCGTGGAACCATAGAAGTCTAGCTTCTGGTAGCGAAGTGTCTCCGATACGAAAGACTCGGTTTCCTGCGAAGATCGCGTCGTTGCCGACAGGAGTAAGCGAGTCCCATCCGTGAGTGAATCCCCAATATCCGCCGGATAGTTCGTGTTTTGTTTGCGGTGCTGAGGACCATCTGAGAAAAGATTTCCAACCTTCGTCGCTGTCGTAGTAAACGCAAGCGAGTTGGGAGCCGACGGGAAACGCGCGTAGCAGGACCTGATTCTTGGTCAGTGTCTGATCCCAGCAAGAAACCTCCGTGGGGGAGACGCAGTAGAGTGTGCTTTGATCGATCCAAGCTACATAAGGGTAGACAATACTCGACGAGCGATCGCCATGTCGCTTTGATTTCGGTATTGGAGATTTTTCATCGGCTTGGTCTAAGGCTTCCCAACCATATTCATCCAGAAGTCCAGCTTGGAGCGTTCGATGTAAGCAGGCCTTGGCATCCACAAGTTTCAATCGTTCGACCAATTCAGGAAACTCAATAGCTGTTTTGGCGTGACAAGCGCTCGAGAGGTTTTCCTGTGCGATTTCAAAATCTGCAAGTCCTCCTGTTTCGAGTTTAAGGAGTTGTTGATCAAGGAAATCCCACCAGAACTTTCGTATTGAGGGGTGATTTGCAGCCGCGTCTTCGAAAGAACGCTGTGCTGGAAGCGTACGTCCCCAGCTTTGGACACGTCGATCGCCACGAAATTTCACTAGCTCAGGGAATTGCTCGATGAAGAGTTTGCGAAAATACTCATGCTCGCAAATTGTCGAGAGCTGAGAATTGCGACGGGGATGGTCGACTTGTTCGCGCAGCCAACCTTCAAAACTGAGTTTTGTATTTTGTCCGCCAATGGTTGAAGTTTGCTTTCTTGGCGCTACGGTGAGTCCTTTCTCAAGAACCATATCGAGCACATCGACATCCAAGTTCCCGTGGTGGCCGATACCGAGTTGCAGAGGTTGATTTTCGGTTTTCAGCACTTCTGTCATTTGCTCAAGCAAGTCGAACACACGGTTGTTCGGTGAGGTTTCGACCGATGCGAGCCGTGAAAACCAACCGGATCTGCCGCCGGGAATTTCGACGTCTGTGGGAAGTTCGCTGAGGGGTTTCGCGAGGTATGGGAGTACCTTCCAATCGTCGAGTAAATCGAGCCAATCCCAAACTGGGCTATCGCTGGAATAGGATGAAGTGGGGTTTGTATGAACAAGCAACCAGACAGCGAATGAAGGGTTGTTCTCCACAATCGTCGCAACTTGTTTCTTGACGGATTTCCAGAACTGCAATGGAGCGCGAGCCATGGCAGGGGAAGGAATCATTGCCGTAAGCACAGACTTGATTTCTTCATCGACATCATGTTTTGCTGCCTTTGCAAGTCGCGTTAGATCGGCTGCTGCTGTGGCAATAGGCGCCATGCCGCCGAGCGTACGGCGAATGGTTAAGTCCTTATAAGTCTCGTAGGCTTCTAAGGGAGGGAATTGTTTTTCGAGGTCTTTTGCGTATTCACTTAGCGCTTTCCCAGATAGGCATCCGCTGAGGGTAAATTCAAGGATTGCATCGCGGCGGTGAGTCCGATCGACCTCAAGGCTGTGAACACGTTCCGCCTCTAATGCTTTTGATAGTGCTCGACCGGCGTAGGTGGTATTTCCGAGTTCCTTGTACGCTCTTGCCGCTTGTTCCCAGAATGCGGGCAAGAAGTGCCGGACCGATTTGTTGAGTTCTTCCGCCATCTCAACATACATGTCCCACGCATGTCCGGGTTTTGAATTTGCCTTTCTTTCCGCAGCTTTCATCCGTTTGACCAAGTTCAAAGCGTATTTAGCGTTTTGAGGTTGGTGTATTAATGCCCAGTGTCCGAACTCCAACGCAGTGCGATTCTGCTTCGCAAACGGTTTACTTGTTTCAAACCCTTGGAGACCTAGAAACTCCATGGAGAGGTCTTCGGCAGGCATCAGACGCTCGGAGGTTAGCCGAACGACGACACGTTCGCCGAGGACGGGGTTTCCATAGCTACGTGCAACGATCGTTTCGGTGGCTTTTTCGTCGAAGGGACCAAGATCTTTCGTGTCGAGCGCGATAATTCCGCCAGCATCCAATTGTGACTGAGCCCATTGCTTCTTCATGCGTCACCTTCTTCTTGTTTTTCGACTTTCCGTTTTGCATAGATCGCGGTTGCCATTCGTATTCCTTCGCTGAAGGTAACTGGTCCTACGTCTCGGATAGGGACTGCTTGTTGATTGGCATCTACGAAAATCAGATCGCCCGTGAATGTCTGACTCTCGGGATGTTCGCTACCGATATAAAACCTTGCTTCGAGAGGTGAAATACCTTCCCATACTTTGCAGATTGCATATCCACCTCGAACGGGATAACCAAGCCGTTTACAGTGGCCTAGGGCGTAATTGAGTTGCTCGAATTCTCCCCCCTGATAGTCCAAGATCGCGTTGAGGGAGAGTTGAGCTGGAGTTGGAGAGAAGACAGGGCGGTAGAGTTGTTCGATGGGCTGTGTTATTCCCAAGTCTGTCACAAGCTCTCGGAGATCCTCAAGTTCACCGATCAGGATTGGGTGAACAAATGCGACATTGGGGGAAGAGAGCCATTTGGACTCTCCATCGACATCCACGATCCCGAGCCCTTTCTTCGAATCGGCATCTTTGAGCAAGCCGATGCTTTCGGTATTGATTTTTCCCGCACTGTTGGCAGGTGCGATCGCAAGATTGGTCATCGCAGATTTCCAGTCTGAATCTCGCCAAACTTCCAAGAGCGTCTGGCTTGGGATGATCAACGACCTGAGCATCCACCGCTCGACGATGTGCAAGCACTCCAATTGATGTTCTTCCAGCCAACTTACGAGAGCTTGTAGTTGGTCAGTGATTGGATCATCTTTTAACGCGGCCGGTAGGGATGCTAGGAGTGTCCCCTTTGCATTTTTACAAACTACTTTTCCATTGAGGATACTTAGTTTGTAGCCGTTGGGAGCATCGATCCAAGCGCCTGCTTGAGCAGCTACAGATGGATCATCGTTGGGCGGAGCATTTTTTGATTTGGCCATTTTCGAGGGATCCGAAAGAAAAGAGGGGCATTGCGCCAACCATGCCTTGGTATGATCATACTGGAATTCGCTTAGTCCATGGGTGATCGTTATTGCTTTCAGATCCAGATTCTATGTCTCGTCCTAAGATCACACCTTCGCTTTTCGCCCAGCTTGTAGAGCAAGCTCCTGGGCGAGTAAGAAAACGATTGGATAGCGATCCAAATGTTGCCAATGAATGGACTTGGACGTCGGAGAACTCGGTGTGGTTAATTCAATGCAACGAGGAGACTGTGCGATTGCGGTCCAAAGATGGTACGGATGGAGTCGTATCGAGTCTAAGCGAGTTAGAGTGTACCTGTTTATTATCTCCTAAGTGCTTCCATATCCTTGCGTGTTGCAGCGTGCTGGAAATCCAAGGGACCGCAATGGAAGGCGTCGGGGTGGAACCTAATGATTCTGCGAAACTTGAGAGCGAGAATTCGTTTGGTCATCCGGTAGATACCAGAGCGACTGAAAAAGAGAACGATGAAACCAGGAGCGTAGAAGTTTCGGAAGAGTCGCGTGCAGTGGCTCGCAAAGCGATCGATTCTATTGAGCGGTTGCTCAGAGTTGGTGCGAGGAACGCGGGGCTTTTATTGCAAACAGAATTGTTGCAGTCCTCACATTTATGTCGCGCTGCCGAGTTGGTGAACTTGGGGAATACCTTGATCAGCATCGTTGAAGGAGTTCGGCGTATCCGTTCGCAGTCTGACGAAGCGGATGCGACGACCCTGCGAGATGACTTGATAAAGGCTCTATGGATTGGGAACGGGGTTTGCGCTTTGAATACAACTCCAGCTTGGATGATCGGCCAAGCCCGACGGAGTTTTGCGCCTGTCGCGTTGAGAAAGATCCAGGGAGTGCTCGCCGAAGCCGTTTTAACGCGGAGTGGATATGCCGGTGTAAGCGTACTGTTGCGGGATGTTCATCGAGGTGGGTACTACAGTATCAATGAGGTTCGTCCTGGAAACGCTGGCCTGATCCATCAAGCCTACTTAGGAGGAATTGAATTGGGGGGGATAGTCGTCGACGCAAGATCTTTGAGTCGGAGTACGTTCTCCGTGCAGGGGATGACAGCATCTGTTGATGGTCGACTTGGGAAGGGTAAGGATACCAAGTGGGGGCGGACCAAGTCCGAGACGGATGAGAAGCAATCCTCAGGGCATTCTGCGGTGTCGCTTGGTGATCAGATTGCAGCATTGACTCGATGGTTCGAGGTATCGAGCGATGTGCGTCCGACGGGTTGGGATGTACTCGAGGTGACAGGCGTGATTGTTGGTGTAAGCGGAGATTGGTTAGTCGTCGACCTATTTGATGCAGGGGTATGGAGGTTTTCAATGCCGATGGACTCACCACAGCTTGAGTATCGACATAACTTCCAGTTATTAGCGCGCTGTGCGGGGTTGCGATTGCGTTGGTACTTGCGATTGAGTTTTGATGCAGCGCATACAGCGGATGTTTTGGCGATAAGGAATGATTCAGAACAAAATAGCGATGAGGAAAAGAATGGCTTGCGACTTGACCTACCGGTTGCCTGGAATGGTCTGTGCAACTTGGGACTGGATCGAATCGAGCGGCATTATGCGATCGGAATTCAATCCCATGCAAACGAATTGAGTGAAAAGGAAGTGGGCAAGGTTTGGGAGGAGACATTGAAGTTCGTGCAGAGTATCGAGAGACGATTGGTTGGTATTGCATTAGGAGGGGTAGAGTCGGTCCCGGGACTTGGGAGCAAGACACTTCAGCGAGAATGCTCGGCGTTAAACAAACTCGGGCTTGCCTATGGAGAAGTGCTCTTGGAGCAATTGTCGTTAGCGGCACATGCAAGACAAGAATTGTCTTCGAGGAGGGAGCAAGTTCCCTTGGACGGCAACCGAGAAGTTGCAACCGGGTTTGCGACGGCTTATTTGGCTTGTGCGAAGTACATCGAAGGTTTTAAGACCTCGCTCATCGTTGATCCGTTGCTGGAATTGGCTACTCCGACTGGTGGTCCGTTGTTTGAACCGTAAGCATTGAATGGATGATGCTTGGTGGATCGTTTTACTTAGGGTGCGGTGCGAGCCTACGGCTCGAGAAAGTTGAGCGAGCCGTAGGCTCGAGAAAGTTGAAAGTAGAAAGTAGAAAGGCGGGGGACCAATGCCCTGTGGTTTTCTTTGCGTCTTTGCTTCTTTGCGTGAGACATTGTTTTGAAGGCGAGTACGCCTTCGGCTGACTGCTAAACGAAATCGCTGGTCTTGGCGTCTCCGCGTCTTTGCGTAATCCCTCTGCCCCAAGGGGGCAAAAGGTGATAGCCCAGGGCAAAGCGGAGCGACGCCCTGGGACAGTTTTCGCCACGTTGAAGGTGTTAGCGACGCAGTTTGAGGAAGTTACTTGAGAAGTAGCTTACCGCGCTGATAACGTTGCTCGAAAGCTCATTTCCCTGTTGCGATTGAGCTTCGATGACGCGGTACAGTGGTCCATCTTGTGAGAAGACAGGGACAGAATCTGTAGGTGTGTTCATTGTGGTGAACATTAGTTCTTCTTCGCTGGTCGATTCCAACAATGGAACGGCATCTAGTTCTGAGTAGAAGAAGGGTAGTTCGGAATCAGAGGTGCTACCGTAGCGGACCCAAGCTCCATCGGGGATCCCGGTTGACTTCCAAGGATCATCTTCCGAGGTGTATTCTACCGTGCCCTCAAAAATGTCTTCAGTGGTGACTTCTTCGAACACCGTTTGGAACATTTCCGTTTGGAACATTTCCGTTTGTGCTTCGACCATGAAAGCCGTGGGTACTGCGTTCAGAGCGTCGATGACGACTAGGACGTCAATGGGATCGATGGAGCCATCGTTGTTAGCATCAAGCCCAGCAAATGGTTCGACGGGTTCATCGCTACCTTCCCCTTCAGCACCGGTTGAAGGTGTCCGCATTGCTGATTGGAGTGAGTACTGTTGGACAGACATGGATCCGAATCGGTTGAGGGTATCGATGATTCGCAGAGCATCGACGGGGTTAATCGCCCCATTTCGATCGACGTCGGCAGGCTTAGCAGCATTAAAAAGCGAGACTTCTTGCGGTGGGGATTGGCAGACGACAAATTGAGGTTCGAATGCGGGAGCGATATCAGCGGCGAAGAGTTGTCGGTCGCAAAGCTTTTCGAGGCTTAATTTCTTGTGCATGCTATTTCTTTAAGTCAGGGGTTTCGGATCGGTTTTTCTACTTCAACCGAAGAACTTCCACGTATTCTACGGCGGATTTGGAGATTTGCTTGAATGAAAGATGCACGAAAAGCCAATAAGTTTCAAAGATTTGTGTCTTGGTTGGGAGATTATTAGGAACGCATTTGGAAGTCTAGGGAGTTTTCGGCAATAGAGGTTAGAATTTGCGATTGGTTTGGCTGCTGATTGGGGTGGTCGAGCGTAGGACGGGAAAATGGAGAGCCAGAGGGAATTGCATGGCACGTGAAAAGAAAATTGGGCCACGGAAGTCTAAGGAACCGGAACACACCTCGGATTCGGAGGCGGACTTGGACGAAGGATTGCATGGATCTCAGTTCGGGGAGGATTTTGATTCCGGTGATGGGAATGGTGCGGACAACGACAATACATCTGTTGATAGGGTAAGTGGATCTGGTCAGGTGGTTTCGGATGTGGGTGGTGGGCCTGTCGGGATCAAGTCAGAGAGCGATGCGGTACTACGGCCGAAACAGATGTCGGAGATGATTGGCCAGCGTGAAGTGATGGACGTCCTGGAGATCGCGATTCATGCTGCGAAGAAGCGTGAGGAACCACTTGGTCACATACTTCTCGATGGGCCGCCGGGTTTAGGAAAGACAACATTTGCTGTCTGCATACCGGCAGCGATGGGAGTGCCGGTAGAGATGGCGAGTGGTCCTAGCTTGAAAGCCCCGAAGGAGTTGTTGCCATATTTGACAAATATTCAGCGAGGGGCTGTATTGTTCATCGACGAGATCCATCGGTTACCCAAACCGGTCGAAGAGTTCTTGTATACGGCTATGGAAGATTTTCGCATCGACATAGTATTGGGTGAGGGTGTGAATGCGAGGACTTTGAATTTAAAGTTACAACCGTTCACTTTGATTGGAGCGACGACGCGAGCGGGGATGCTCAGTGCGCCACTTCGGGATCGTTTTCATATTCGGCAGCATTTGAATTACTACAGTGATGCCGATTTGGTGGCGATTCTTCAACGCAATGCCGCAAAGCTTCGAGTGGACTTGGATGAGGACGCGGCCCTGGCGATCGCGTCGCGATCTCGAGGTACGCCTCGCGTGGCGAATGGTCGGTTGTTATGGGTGCGCGATTATGCGATGAGCAAATCGGATGGGAGAATTACTTTGGATATCACCAATCGTGCTTTAGCGATGTTTGGGATCGACGCACAAGGCTTAGATCGTCAGGACCGCAGGTATTTGGAAGTCCTAGCGAGAGTATTTAACGGTGGTCCTGCTGGATTGGAAGCGATGGCGCACACGATGAGTGTGTCCGCAGATACGCTTGAGGATGAAGTGGAGCCATTCTTATTGCGCAGCGAGTACATTGTCCGCACGCAACGAGGACGGCAACTTGGGGACCGAGGATGGGAAATTGCGAACGGTGTAAAAAAAGTCGACGATTAAGACTCATCAATGTAGTCTAAGGAATTAGATTTCTACCTGGAAATATAAGGAAACACCATGGACACGACATCAATCGAAGCTCTCGGCCTAACGAACAGATCGAATTGGCTGATGAGATTTTTAAGTCTACCGATCCTGTTTGGTGGGTTACTTGCAGGCGTTGCTGCTTGGGGGTTGATTTCAACGCCTAAGGATTGGAATTTCATTTTCGGTGGTTTGATTTGCGGTGTCGTATCTCTTTCTTTGTTAGGGCTAGGTTGTTCCCTAATACTTTGTCGGGGTGTGCCGCGATGGTTCATGCGATTGGCTTTGATCGGGACCATTTTGGGTTTAGTGATCCCGTTAGTTGGACCAATTTCTGGATGGATGGGAGGAAAGGCATTACCCCCTGGATTTTCCGAGTTTATTGCGATATCGGTTTCGATGGCTGTGCCGTTCTGTTCATCAGAAACGTTTCGCTTGTTCTGGAATCACAAGCCCAGTGGCTCACGGCCTGAATAAGCGGTTCTGTCGAGTCACTGGATTAGAATTTGAAAAGGTTTTAGGTGCTGGAGCGCTTCGTCGAAAGCTTCGCCGCGTCGGACCAGGAGCGAGATTGGTTCTTCGGTGATTGGATGACGGAAGTCGAGTCTCATGGCGGTAAGCAGCATACGGTAGATGCCCGTTCGTTCGTAGAACATTTGGTTCCAACGATGATCACCGTGTCGATGATCACCGATGATCGGGTGCCCGATATGGTTCAAGTGTCTTCGGATTTGATGCCAGCGCCCCGTTTCAGGGCGAATTTCTAGAAGTGAGAATCGAGAGGTTTCAAAACCGGAAGCGGGCCAAGGGACTTCGAAGTGCTCAAGACAATGAAAGTGCGTGATAGCGTCTTGGGCTTCATGCAAACCGCTATCGCGTTCCTCGAAGTATTTGGGGTGGAGCAAGGGGCGATCGACACGAAGTTCTGCGGGCATGAACCCTCGAACTAAAGCTTGGTAGTGTTTGATCACTCGATGTGCCATGAATTGTTCACCGAGTCGCGAAGCGACTTGGGAAGTGGTGGCCATGAGGATGATTCCAGCAGTGGGGCGATCCAGGCGATGGATCGGGTAGAGGAATTGCCCAAGTTGATCGCGGAGGGCTTGTAGGAGCACGGGTTCGTCAGCGAGTGTGTTTGCACCTTTGTGGACCATCAGCCCAGCGGGTTTAAAGACGGCAACGAGATCTTTATCCTGGTAGATGACTTCAATGGGCCGTTCGAGGGCTTCTACAATAAAATCTTGGCTACTTTGCATCAAAACCCTTTACTTTGCCGCTCGGCGGTTCGCGTACCACCTGCGAGCGGAACTTTCTTTTCCAGCGTATTTTGTTAAGATTTTAACCAAATCGACGGGAAACCGAGGCGATAATCAGAGAGTGGATCCCGCAACTCCCGACCCCCCTTAAAAATGCTTCAAAATCTACGTAAGTTACAACTGACCGAGCAGCAGCGCCAAGGCATGCGAGCAGCCGGAAAATTCAATGCACAGCTCATGGACTACATCCGAGGTTTTGTCCGGGCTGGGATTACCACGGCTGAAATTGATCGGCTGGTCCACGAGTATACGATTCAACACAAGCACACCCCGGCAACGCTCGGGTACCTAGGGTACACGAAAAGTTGTTGCACGAGTGTCAACGAAGTGATCTGTCACGGCATTCCAAACGAATATGTGTTGAAAGATGGAGACATTGTCAACGTTGATATCACGAGCATTGTCGATGGGTGGCACGGTGATCAAAGCGAAACGTTTTTGGTTGGTCAAGTTTCCGATCAGGCGAGGGCCGTTACGCAATGCGCTTTCGATGCGATGCATCGCGCGATAGCGGCTTTAACGCCGGGATGCCCGGTGAGCGTGATTGGTGAGAATGTCGTTGCAGAAGCTGAGAAGTTCGGCTTTTCCGTTGTCAGAGAATATGTCGGACACGGATTGGGTCGCCGATTCCACCAGTATCCAAACGTCCCGCATGTGCCGGATCGCAAGAGTCGTCAAGATCCATTGTTGCCGGGAATGTGCTTTACGGTTGAGCCGATGATCAACGCAGGGACACGATTCACGAAGCTTGATACGAAAGACAATTGGACGGTTCGTACACGAGATGGAAGTCTGTCGGCGCAGTTTGAGCATACGGTATTGATGACCGAACAAGGACCGGAGATTCTCACGGGTACAGTTCATGGCCCCAAGCCTGGGCACAAGTTTTAATTTGTTTCGGTCATTGTTGCGGTTCAGAACCGCAGCGATTGGTTCAAGAAAAGCAAGGAAGCAAAAGTCGCCTCGCGATGGCGTCGTTGGATGGAAGCCTATTAACTTTTTCTGGGGTCGGTTCCGTTGAGCCATTCTTCCAATTGAGTGTAGCCATCCCCGTCTTGATCGGTAGCGCCATCCGATGGATCGTCAGGATTGAATCGGTGAGATTTCTCCCATATGTCCGGTAATCCATCTGCATCGGTGTCTTGCGGTGCAGGAGACGAATTTAGGAGAGGCCATCCTCCTACATCGCGTTGAGAATCGATGATCCCATTGTTCCCGCCTTCGAAACTTTTCCCAAAGCGAGCGGTACCCGATCGCGTTTCGAGCGCGATACGAGTATCGAGTGCATCGCGCACGGGGAGTGTTGCTCCCGCGGATTGTACAACGAGCGAGTAAGCTTCGACGGCGTTCTGCGTACTTACTTGTGCGACTACAAAAGGAGCATTTGCTCGAAGGTCGCTCAGTTGGATTGGGATCGTCTTTTCTGACTTCGTTTTTGCGATTGGTTTTGCAGGAGTGACACCAAGCCAATTGTTTTGTGTGATTTCTTTCGACTCTGTCGCGTGATTCGAGTCGATCCACCAGTTGTTTGGTAGGAAACCGGCAGAGGGGTTTGCGATACGATTGCGGACGGAGGTTTTTGTGGCTGGGCCGGGCTTATAGTAATTCCCAACAAGGTTGACACGTACATCGCCGTCTCCACCGTAAGTGCTGTTGAAACCCCAGTTGTAAAAGACGTTGTTCCTCACGTCAACCAGTTGATCTGGTTCGGACTGACCGACAATCCTTGGATTGCGACTCGAGTGATGCGCCAGGAGATTGTGATGCCAGGAAGCATTTTGGCCGCCCCAAATTCCTCCGTAGCCGTGGGCTCCTTTTTTATGTACCGACTGATAGAGGCTTTCGCTGATCAAGCACCATTGGACGGTAATGTCGTGGGTATTACCGTAGAGGGATACACATTCATCGATCGCCCAGCTCATCGAGCAATGATCGATGATTATGTTGCGTGCTTCACGTGCATTCAGTGCATCTAATTCCACACCAGATGTATCCCCTGGCCGAATTCGAAGATAGCGAATAATCACGTTTTCAGCTTGAGAGATCGTAAGGCCGTAGCCTTGCAAGCAGATCCCATCTCCGGGTGCAGATTGGCCCGCGAGTGTGAGGTTTCCATGACGTATTTTCAGTGGCGATTTGAGTTCTATGTTTCCGGCTACGTGAAAGAGGATTGTGCGTGGCTCGTGCATATTGATGGCCTCGCGTAGTGACCCCGGACCGGAGTCGTCGAGATTAGTGACGAAGACCACTTTGCCATGCCTTCCTCCGGAGGCTAGTGCACCGAATCCTTCGGCGCCTGGGAACGAAGGGAGAGGTGACTGTGCGAACGCACAGCAGGAGAGGGACAGGGTAATGGTTGCATTCCTCGCTGCCGATGCGAGGGTAGTAATTGCTGTTTGTATCATGCTGCGAGTGTATCGCTCTGTACGGTTGACGCAACGTACCGCACAAATTACACTGTTACACTACAAGGTGTAATAGCGGATCGGATTCCATCGGAAAGATGGCGGAGACTGGGGTTTTTGATGGTTCGAAGCAAGCCTCTGGAAGTGTTACCACAAGCGAAGACCAAAGGGAAAAAAACGACTGATGTTTGCTGCGGGAGACAAGGGCTGCACGCCCGGCCCTTGCTCTCGCCGATCCAAGCTGGGGGGCTCGCTGCCGTTTTCAAAGTTCTTGCCAACGATACACGACTGAGGCTCTTGCACGCTCTGGTGCGAGCCGATGAACTCTGTGTTACTGATCTAGCTACAACGCTTGGGATGAAACCGCAAGCGGTGTCGAATCAACTGCAACGACTTTCCGATCTCGGCATTCTTGCTTCGCGTAGAGAAGGGAACAGCATTTATTATCGGTTGGTCGATCTGTGTGTGCGGTCGTTGTTGGATCAAGCGATGTGCTTGATGGAAGAGGTCAACGAGCGCAGCAGGTCTGCCGGAGGTGTACGATGAATCCAGCGGAACTGAGGAAATGGACTGCTGAAGTACTTGGCACCTTTTGTTTGGTATTTGCTGGGACAGGGGCGATCATCGTCAACGACTTTAGTCAGGGAGCGATTACGCATGCGGGCATTTCAGCAACTTTTGGACTGATTGTCTTTGCGATGATCTATACATTTGGACCAATTTCAGGAAGTCATCTAAACCCCGCAGTGACACTTGGGCTTTGGATGTCCAAGCGAATGGAAGGCAGGGATGTGGTTCCTTACATTGTCGCGCAATGTATAGGGGCTATCGCTGCGAGTTTGATATTGAAGTCGATGTTTACTGATCATGCAACGTTGGGAGCAACCTTGCCGTCGGGGGGAGTTTGGCGAGCCTTTGTTTTCGAGGTATTTCTTACTTGGATGTTGATGTTGGTGATTTTGAATAGTTCGGATCGAAATCATCCTCAAAGGGCTTATGCCGGATTTGTCATTGGGGCCGTTGTTGGATTAGAAGCCATGTTTGGTGGGCCTATTTCTGGAGCTTCGATGAACCCAGCCCGTTCCTTGGGGCCAGCGATTGCCAGTGGAGCGACCGGTGATTTATGGATTTATTGGACTGCGCCTTACCTGGGCGTATTGGCAGCGGTGTTCACGCATCGATTGGTGATGTTAACACCACCCGATGAACAGAATTCGAACTCTTAAACTACACAGTTTGACACGTAACGAGAAATGGAAATCGCGATGACTACAATGCAAGATCTGATGGATCACTTGGAAAAATGCGGTGATGTCGGTTTGGAGTTGGTTTTGCCCAGTGGGCAAGCTATGCCGGCTCATTTTCACGTTACCGAAGTTGGTCGAGTTCGTAAGAATTTTGTTGATTGCGGTGGGACGCCCCGTGAGACGGAAGCTTGTGTGTTGCAGGTGTGGGTTGCAACGGATGTTGATCATCGATTAACTGCGAGCAAGCTACTAAAGATTTTGAAGATTGGGGAGACATTGTTCCCAAAGAAAGATATTCCAGTCGATTTTGAGGTCGACCTTGGAACCGTATCAATCCTTGCTCTTCAAGATATCACTTCC
>JBEICB010000074.1:0-21615 GCA_040373655.1 Pirellula sp.
AGCGGATTGGACAGGCTGCACGACCGAAGGTGTTGGAGGAGTTAGCACGGTTGACGGGTGGCAAATCGTTATCGATTTCGGAACCTCAGGGTTGGATGGATGCTATCCGTATGGCGCCTGAGCCACCATCGACGATACGACGCATCGCTCTGTGGTCTCATCCGTGGTTGGTTGCATTGATGGTCGGATTACTTACGGCGTTTTGGATTGGCCGCAAGGCGATTGGGCTGATATAGAGTTTTATTGGTGACGGAGGCAAGGATGTCGAATCAGCGAAGTGGAGAGTTGTTTGAGTCTTGGGATCTATACGGAAACATTATTGCGCAGAATTGGATGCGTCACCGTGAGATGGGTGCATTTCTTCGCACGGTAGCTGAGGAAGTGGAAGAACGAAAGCGAGAGGGAGGTGAGGGTGGATTACGAGTTTTAGATTTGGGTTGTGGCGATGGTTCGATGGCTTCTTCGGGATTGTCGAACAGTCGAGTAGCGGCTTACGTTGGGGTGGATTTGTCTGAGGATGCTTTGGCGAAATTGATGGAGCGGGAGGGATTAGGTACCAATCGGCGAGCGATTCGCGGTAGCATTCCTGATGAGTTTGATAAGGTATCCGGGGAAAGTTTTGATTTAGTGATCGCGAGTTATTCGCTGCATCACTTTCGGTCGTCGGTCAAAGAGAGTGTCTTGCGAGAGATCCACCGGTTGTTGTCTTCGGCTGGTTGTTTTGTGTGGATCGATATCTACCGACGTGGTCAAGACAGTCGCGAAGAGTATTTGCGGCGCATCGATCGGTTGATCCATGAAGAGTGGAATCCGATGCCGCTAGATGCGCGCGAGTCATCGTTAGAGCATATACGCGAATGCGACTATCCCGAATTGGAGTCTTGGATGTTGGATGCTTGGAAAAGGGTCGCGGGTGTTGCTCACAAGGTGCAGAAGGGTTACAGCGACGAATTTTTTGGTGGTTGGGCTTTCTCGCGTTAGCGTGGTCGTAAACCTTGGATTTTTCCGCGTGGTGCGGCGCTTTGCACATCTACGGGGAGATCGAGGACATGTTCTCCGACGTTGCCCGCGGCATCGGTTGCTTGGAGTTTAAGAAAGACTTTTTCGGGGAGGTGGGTATCGCCGGCCCAGACGAAACGTCCTGCATTTTTTGCACCTTGGGTTATTGGAGTCCAAGGACCTTGGGGGGTTTCGCAGAAGAAGAGGTTGATGGGTCGATCGATGAAGTGATCATCGATCGCTTGGTATTCGATAACGAGGGAACCGGCTTCTGGGCCTTTGCCGGCAAGGGCGGTGAGAATTCGAACGCGTGGGGTATTGGTATCGACTTGGATCCAAGCGTCGGCGAGAGTTCCGGGGAGTGGGCGTCGGGAGGCGAGTCCATTGCTGCCGACGATGACCATGGAGAATCCGAAGAGGCCATCGGTTTCGACTTCAATTTCGAATGGGCTTTCTCGATCTTCATCGGTTCCCCAGCGTTCCCACGTTTTGCCTTGGTCTAGTGTCCCCCACAGTTCGACGCTAGCGATTGGAGCACCGGGATCATTAACGATGGAGTAATCCAGATCGAATGCTTTGCTTGAGGAATGCATCGGTTTGATGACGGCGGTGTCCAAGCGATTCAAGGGGGGGGAGATAGTAGGTAGTTCACTGCGTGTTACTTCATTGACGTTATTTTTGTTTTGCGAACTATCTAAAGGATTTGCTTCGTTGGGTTTATCTTCGATCAAGCGGACGGGTAGTCCGGTCGAAGTAAACATTTTCGGGGGTGCGATACTCATTGGGGGGAGAGTTGCATTGGTGTTGGTTTTAGAAGGGTTCGATGTTTGAGGGTTTGGGAAAAGGAGGCTGGTTTTTCCGGTTGGTGCACCGAGGTTCAAATCGTTCTTAGGGGTTGACTCGTTTTGAGGAGGAATGGGAGCAGCAGCAATGTTTGGTTTTGCGACCCCGGAGCCAATGATAGGACTTGAGTTGGAGTTGGGAGGGGATGCGGGAGGTTGTTTGGAGCTTGCGAAACGCATGGAACCGACCAGTGCTTGGGCGGTTTTTGGAAGTTTCGGCATACGGGTTAATTCGAGAGTATTCCCCGCGTGGTCTTTTCCATTTAGGCGGACGATCAATTGGGTAGCTTGGTGTGGGATGGACCACGATGCGGATCCGATCCATTCGTTCTCTAGGTTGCCGCGTTGGGTGTTGCAGGGGATATCTTTCCAAGCGGTATCGAGGTCGGTTTGGTATTCGAGGCGAACGGAGGCGTGGTCGAGCGTAGAGTCGAGGATACGGAATTCGGCTTGCAGATCCCCTTTGCGGTCGAGATCTATGAGGAGTTCACCGGAAGGTTTTTGGGAGTCGACGACAATTCGCATCGGTTCGCCGGGTTGATCGATCAGGTTACCTTGCCGATCGAGCGGTTTGATGCGAAACCAGAATTCCCCGTCGCTGGGGGCTTGGAATTGAAATTGTCGATCGCGGGAATGAGCGGAAGTGTTATTGGCGGAAGGGTTATCGGCGGAAGTTGTTTGGTTTTTACCGACGGAGGTCCACGAGTTTCCTGAGTCTGAGGAGACTTCGAGTTCAACCCAATGGGGAGGGTTTGATTGTTGGTGAACTTGGAAAGGGATGACAAGTTCTTTTCGGGGCCAGTGGATTTGTTGTGCGGATGCTGGTTCGGGGGAGAGAAAGCCCGAGTTAAAAAGGAAGAGGGTCGTGGGGACAAGCTTGGAGAGGAGATTCGAAAGCTGACGGAGAGTGCTTCGAGGTTGTTTGATTGCTGACATGAGATTGCCATCCGGTAGAAGTCTTGGACTTGGACGGCGAAATCAGTGTGAAGCAATTAGGGATTGCTGTTTGTGTTGCCGACCATGTTTGAGTATGCCTCACAGTTGCGCGCAAACTCTTCGCAGTTCAAACTTGAGGAGAAAAGAAAGATCCGTCCGGATTTTTGTTCGATAAAACCGAATCGGCAGTCACCATCGATCCATTTCCCCGATTTGGAAAATTCGATTAAGTCGCACCCGCTCAGGACCGGGGCGAAATGATCTGGTGCATTGAGGAAAGAATCGCGGGCTTGTGCTGAGGCGAACAGGTAGGTTCGTCCACGGTGGGTGGTGGAGAATTCTCCGGAGCCAGGGACCCAAGCGGCAGTGGAAGTTTGGCCGGCTTTTGCAGCGTCGATCGCGAGTCTTAGGGAGACTGGGCAATGTCCTTGCATAGCGTTGTTGGTTGGGAGGTTCTCGGAGGAAGAAGTAGAAGGGGGGATTTTTGGGGCTTGTACGATGGAAACTTCGGCGGTGTCCACGGAGTTTAGGGTGATTTCGGAGAGTCGAATGCGAGCCGGTTCGGAGGTTTTTACTGTTGTTGTGGTGTTGGATTCCTCGGATGGGAACGAGGCGAGTGAGGATGATGATTGTGGACGAGTGGCAGATTTATTTGCCAGTGTGTTTGGGATCGATTGTGGTTTTGTGACTGGGTTTGTGTTGGATGTAGAGGATCGTAGAGAGTTTTTCTCTGCGACCTTTGCGACAATCTTTTCGTAGACAGCTGGATCTTGGTTGCTGACGTTTCGGTAGATTTCATCGCCATTGGGGAAGAGATACACATCAGTTGGCCAACGGTTGACCCGCATGCGCAGGGCGGTTTTCAGATCGCGTTCGGCGTTGATACGAACGGGGATGACTTGGGAGTTGAGAGCATCGATGAGTTGAGGATCGCGGAAGGCTTTCTTTTCGAGCATGCGGCAGGGAGGGCAATTGTCACCGTAGAAGTGGACGAGGACAGGTTTCCCGGAGTTCGCAGCGCGCCGCATGGCAAGTTCAAGGTCTTCTTCCCATTGAATTTCATCTTGGGAGTTGCAGGCCATGGCTTTATGAAGAAATTCTGAAGGTGATAGGTAGGTGCTTGCGGAGAGGGCCAGGAAGGCTAGGGGTATCGAAGCGAGAAAGGATGATCGTCGAATCATGGTGGGGAGTGAGATCAAAAGGGAACACAGGAGGGACGAGAATCTATTCCGGATAGATCGGTTGTGCGGGTCAGAGGGGTGGAAGGATTTAGTGAAAATTGGGAAAAAAGAGTGGAGATAGGGGTGGTATGCACAGGAATCAGCTTGACAAAGCCCGCCCGTCCGTTAATCTTCTGGCGTCCTGTTGAATTAAAGCGAAAGTGTTTTGCTCGCTTTAATTGCTTTTGCAGCCCTTGCTAGGATGGCAATTAGCAAACAGCGGTGGTTGCTTGGTTCTGGAGTGGTTCATTCTCGAATGAGGGTGAAGTCGATAGGCTGAGTGCTACAAGGTTTGTTGTCGACGGTGGCTTGTTGCCGGTGGGGTGCTCCGACTGGTATTCTGACTTGCCTCCATTGTTCGATTCGCTGAATGCAAGCGTTGCAACTTGTTGGGTTCTGGGGAAAGGTGTTTCCTAGATCCTAGTTTCCTGTAGACGATTGGATCCTGGCGTGATGAATACGTCGGAGGGTCCGCGTTTTCTAGCTTTCCGTTGAAGACGGGTTTTTCTATGCCAAAAAAGAAGCGTTATCGGTCGCACATGCGCGGAGATGATATGGTTGGTGGTTCAAGTGGTTCTCGTCCACGAGTGCGACGAACGCGTCGGCGTCATGGGCCTGGTTATCAGCAGGCTTTTGGTCGAGAGGATGAGGGTCAGGTTGGGGCCGAGGGGTCACAGGAGCCGGAGGTTGATGCGGAAGGTAATCCGGTGGTTCGAGCGGAGGGGTCTGCGCCGCCGGAGGAGCCGGGCGTTGAGTTTCATGGGATGTTAGAGATGCATCCGAACGGGTACGGGTTTTTGCGATCGCCTTCGAACAATTACTCTAGAGAGCGGTCCGATCCGTTTGTTCCTGGGACGATGATCGAGAAGTTTCGGTTACGTCAGGGGTTGAAGATTCGGGCTGTGATGCAGCAGAGTCGTCGGTCGCAGGGGCCGCGGGTACGAGAGATTGTCGATGTGGAGGGGATGAAGCCGGAGGATTACGCCAACGTCAAGACGTTTGACACGTTGACGCCGATCAATCCTGAGAAGTGGTTGCGGTTGGAGGTAGGTCCACAACCGGTGACCAATCGGGTGATCGATTTGTTGGCTCCTTTAGGTCGAGGTCAGCGGTCATTGATTGTAGCCCCGCCGCGATCGGGCAAGACGATCATGTTGCAGAACATCTCGCGAGGGATTGCGGAGAATTATCCGGACGTCGAGTTGATAGTATTGTTGATCGATGAGCGGCCGGAAGAGGTTACCGACATGCGCCGCAGTGTGACGCGTGGAGAGGTCATTGCGAGCAGTCTTGACGAGGACGTTGATTCTCACGTTCGCCTCAGTCAGCTGGTGGTGGATCGTTGCCGTCGGTTGGCGGAGATGGGCAAGGATGTCTTTTTGTTGATGGATTCGATTACGCGGTTAGCGCGAGCATTCAACAAATGGGTAGGTAATTCTGGTCCTACGATGTCTGGTGGGGTGAACATCAAAGCGATGGATATTCCTAAGAAGTTGTTTGCGACAGCCCGTGCATTTGCTGAGGGTGGATCCTTGACGATTGTTGGAACGGCGTTGGTCGATACTGGGTCGCGGATGGACGAGTTGATTTTCCAGGAGTTCAAGGGAACAGGAAATATGGAGTTGGTCTTGGATCGCAAGTTAGCGGACCGACGCATATGGCCTGCGATAGACATTACGCAATCGGGTACTCGTCGCGAGGAGTTGTTGCATGATCCGGAGACTTATCATGCGGTAACGATGATACGTCGGACGCTCAACTCGATGAATCCGATCGAAGCGATGGAGCAACTGACCAAGCAGTTGGGAAGGTTCCCGAGCAATCGAGAGTTTTTGAAGTTGATTTCGAATGCCAAGGTGATGGACTGATTTGTTTCGATTTCGCAAATTGCAACGAGTGGTACGTCAGCGAGATTTTGATCGCGCTTTCAAGGGAGGGCGCGTATCGGCTGATGGGACTTTGGTGGTGCATGCGGTTTTGAATGGTTTGAAGCATTCTCGGTTGGGGATATCGATTTCTCGGCGGGTTGGGAATGCGGTGATGCGAAATTTATGGAAGCGTAGGATTCGCGAAGCATTTCGGTTGCAGCAGCATCGAATCCCTCTAGGGTTGGATTTGGTGGTGCGACCGCGTAAGGGGGCTAAGCCCGAGCATGCGATGATTTTTCGATCGATGTTGACTCTTTCAACAAAGTTGGGAAAGCAGTGTCGGGGTTCGGCGTCTGGGCCGCATTCTGAGGAAAAGTAGGTTTGGGGCTGGGGGCTTTGGGTTCAATACCGTCAAATTGGTAATTCGAGGGGGGGCAGGAGTGCTTTTTGAGTCGGGCATTGCTAGCTCCGGGTGTTTTTTTGAGCCGGAAAGCGTGAGCTCTGGGTGGATCGCGGCGCCCGTTGAGTTCGTCTGAGCGACGAATCGATTTGTTTCTGCAATGTTGCTTTGGATTTGATTTTGCCGATTGTATCGATTCGGCTCATGAATCGGATTATGTCGTTCCGATGCAAGCATAGGGTGATGTGGTTTCGTGTTGCGCGGGCTGTATCGCAAGGTGCCATGGAGCGAGAAACGAGCGATGGTAGAAGTATTTTTTGGACTTCGAAAGCGGCCTTTTGCGGCTGTTCCGCGTGTAGATAGCTACGTGGCTACTTCGGCGAGTTCTAGTGCGATTGCTGCGGGGGTGCATTGTATAGAGCGTGGTGATGGGCCGGTTTTATTGGTAGGTGGGGCCGGTTTGGGAAAGACGCTCTGTTTGATGAAAATGGCTGAGCGATTGCAGGCGCATGCGCAGATGCGGGTTGCATTGATCGCCGGGGCGCAGGTTTGCACGCGTCGCGCGTTGCTTCAGACAGTATTATTTCATTTGGGGTTGCCTTGTCAGGAAACGGATGAGGGGCGACTGCGGTTATCGATTTTGTCCCATCTGCGGTCGTATGGAAGCGATTCGCGACCGACGTTGAAGGCTTATCCGCGCGGGGTGGTTGAGCGAATCGGGGTGGTTGAGCCAAGCGGTAGCGATGGTGCTGCGAAAGCGTTGGTGTTGCTATTTGATGAAGCACAGACGTTGAGTGTCAAGTTGCTCGATGAGATACGGGTATTGACGAACGTGATCGGTGAGGAGGGGGCTTGTGTGCGGGTGGTTTTTGCGGGTACTCACCGATTAGAGGATACTCTAGCGCATCCGCAGTTAGAGTCATTGAATCAGCGTATAGGGTTGCGTGCGTATCTAACTGCGTTGCATCACTCGGAAGTTCGCGACTACATAGCAGGAAAGCTTGCGATCGCGGGTGGAGACTTGCACCGAATATTTCGCGAGGAGGCACTAGAGGCGATTTACCGTGCCAGCGAGGGGATACCGCGTTTGGTAGATCAGTTAGCAGATCTGGCTATGGATTCTGCGGCGAGCGATGGTGAGCCATTTATTTCGGCGGAGCGGGTTCGCATGGTTTGGATTCGATTGCACCAGTTGCCAGTGACTTGGGGGACTATATCTCCGGCGGTTGATCAGATCGGTGAGCAGGAAACTAGCGCGATTGAATACGGTGACTTAGAGGACCAGATGGAGGACGGATTAGAAGGAGATGGCATAAGCGACGAGGGACTCAGTGAGGCTCAAGTTGTTTTGCAGGAACCTTCGCAGTTTGATCAAGGAGTTTTCGATTCGAGCGCTGTTGAGGTAATGGCAGAGGCGAGTGGGAAGAACTACTTTGATTCGTTTTTAGCGGATCGAGACGAAACGCAAATCAGGTCATCGGTAGGGGATGTAGATGAAGCTTTTCGCGGACTGATTTCGAGTATGCATTTCGAAGCCCTACGTTCGGATCCTTACGAACGGACTAATTCGGCGCAGGCTAATTCGGCGCGGGCGAATTCGGCACGGGGGCGTCGAGTTGGGGATGGCATGGTGTTGGGGGAGTCGGTGGATGGGGATGATCGAGACATGTTAGTGATTGTAGATGTCGAACATGGAGATTATCCGTATGTGGTACGAGGTTTCCAGCCGAGGGTGAGTTAAACGATGTTAACCATGTCGAGAGGGGCATTGATGTCGAAACCGATGGAGATGCCGATGGAGAAGAGTTGGGAATGGATGCCGCGTAGGGTGAATGGTTGCATCGGTTTTGTTTGGTTATTCGAAAGTGGGGTTGTAACGCGAGAGGTTCAGGATCAGGTGGTGGTTCGATGTGCTTCGCGATGGGCTAGTGAAACTAGTCATCGAGCTTGTGTTATTGTTTCGGGTTCACGAGGGCATCTCGACGAGTGTTTGGAAGGGGTGGGAGTGGATGTTGTGGAGTGGGAGTGGTTAGGACGAGACGAGCAGTTGCATGGTGGGGTATCCAAGGAAGTTGTCGGAGATGTTGTTCAGTTATCGGGTTTGAGGTTCCAGTACGGTGCGACTTGGATAAGTCTGGGTTTGTTAGGGGGTGAAGTGAGTCGTAGTGTAGGTGGGCTATGCGATGGGATAGTGATTTTGGTACCGCGTGGTGGAGGTGATGGTAGTGAGAAAGGTGTCTTGGGGAATCGATTGCGAGAATTCGTGATGGGAGGGGTTGGGAAAGGCAGTCGCGGTGGGGTATTGGGGTATATGGATGTAGATTTGCGGTATGGTGGCTGATGTCTGTTGCAATCTGGAGATACGAGTAGGGACCGCGAGCCTACCGGCCACGATTTCTCCAGAATATACGGTTTTTTAAAAAAATTCTTGTCCGGTTTTCTGCGGATTTGTGTTTAGAGATTTAGGGTGCCAGATTGGCTTGTTTTTTTGGTGGTGTGTGCGGACAGATTCTGTTCGTTCTCGACATTGGAGGTTTCGAAAGCCGCAGGTCTGTTTACAATTCGTACAACGCCAAATCGTTTTGTAGTTTTGATTCAAGGTCTTGAAAATGGCTTGTTGTCTCGTGACGGGTGGTTGTGGATTTATAGGATCACACATCGTAAGAGGTTTGTTAGAGGCGGGGCACACTGTTCGGGTATTGGACAATCTCTGCACGGGGAAGCGTGAGAATTTGGCAGAGGTCGCGGACCGTGTGGAGTTGTTTCATGGGGACATCAACGATTCGGTTGTTGTTCAGGAGGCTCTTCGTGGGGTCGATAGGGTATTTCATCAAGCGGCGTTAGCGAGTGTACCTTTATCTTTGGAGCGCCCATTGGATACGAATGCGGCTTGTGTTACGGGCACATTGAGCATGTTGCATTGGAGTCAGAAGGCGGGTGTGAAGCGTTTTGTATATGCTGCTAGCAGCAGTGCGTATGGGGATCAACCGACATCGTCCAAGCGTGAGACTGATTTACCAAGGCCGTTGTCACCTTATGCGGTTGCGAAGTTAGCTGGAGAGTATTACTGCCAAAGTTACTATCACAGTTTTGGGTTGGAGACGGTAGGGTTACGATACTTCAACGTGTTTGGTCCAAGGCAGGATCCCGATAGTCCTTATTCGGCGGTGATCCCGATATTTGTAAGCAAGATACTCAGTGGGCAGCGACCAACCATTTATGGTGATGGTCAGCAATCTCGTGATTTTACGTATGTCGCGAATGTGGTGCGGGGGAACTTGTTAGCTAGTGAGGTTTCAGGGATTGGGGGGCGTGTGTTTAATTTGGCGGATGGTCGCCAGACAACGTTGTTGCAGTTGTTGGAATTGTTGTCGAAATTTTTGGGTAAGGAGATCACGCCGGACTTTCAGCCTGCACGGGTTGGAGATGTGCGAGAGAGTTTGGCTGACATTACGCAGGCTCGGATGGTTTTGGGGTATGAGCCGGCGGTGGGATTGGAGGATGGGATTGGACGAACGATTGAGTACTATCAGCAGTTAGTTAAGCGGCGGCAACGATGAGTTCCGAGGAGAGTTTAGCGATCGGGGTTCAAGATCAATGCGAGAGGTTGGTAGCATTGATTCGTTCGATGGGATCGCACGCAGTGGTTGCGTTTTCCGGTGGGGTGGATAGTGCGGTGGTTGCATCCGCGGCTTATCGTGCCTTGGGAACCAATGCGGTTGCTTGGACGGGCATTGGAGCGGCGGTACCTGAGTCGGATCGCAGGGCAGCGGTTGATGTTGCTAGAGCGATTGGGATAGAGCATGTGATGGTACCGACCGATGAGATGTCGCGCGATGGGTATGTCGCGAACGGTCCGGATCGGTGTTATCACTGCAAGACAACGTTGTATTCGTCGATTGCTGCTTGGAGTCGTGAGCGTTCGAGTGGATTGATTTTATCGGGGACGAACGCAGAGGATTTTGGGGATTACCGACCGGGGTTAAAAGCGGCGGATGAGTGGGGTGTGCGGGCTCCGTTAGCGGAATTGGGTTATGGCAAGGGAGAGGTGCGAGCGATTGCGAGGGAGTGGGGGATTTCGGTGGCGAGTAAACCTGCGAGTCCTTGTTTAGCGAGTCGGATTGCGTATGGTCAGGTAGTGACGTTGGGGCGATTGAATCAGGTGGAGGCGATGGAGCGATGGTTGGCTGAGGAAGGGTTTCGGGATGTCCGAGCGCGGTTACATGGGGAGCAGTTATTGCGATTGGAGATTCATCTTGATGAGTTTCCAAGGGTATTGCAGGAGGGGGTTAGGGATCGAGTGGTACGGAAGGCTTTGGGTTTAGGGTTTCAATATGTTACGATGGATTTGCAGGGTCGATCGAGTGGGTCGATGAACCGCGGGATAGTGAAGCAGGAGCAGGGGAAGGGGTAGTCGAGATGATTGGATGGGGCATTATTGGTTGCGGGATGATTGCGAAGTTTCATGCGCGAGCGATTGGGGAGATGCGAGGATCGAAGTTGGTGGCTTGTTACAGTCGTGACAAGGGCAAGGGGGAGCAGTTTAGCCAGGAGTTTGGCGGAGTGGCTTATGATGATTTAGGGGCGATGTTATCGCATCCTGAGTTAGACATTGTGACGATATGCACGCCTAGTGGAGCGCACTTGGAGCCTGGGATAGCAGCAGCGCGGGCGGGCAAGCATGTATTGGTGGAGAAGCCGTTAGAGATCACACCGAAGCGTTGTGATCAGTTGATATCGGAGTGTGACAAGCGTGGAGTGTATTTAGGGACAATATTTCCATCGCGTTTTCATCGTTCGTCGGTATTGCTTAAGGGCGCGATGGAGCAGAATCGGTTTGGATCGATTTCGGTGGCAGATGCGATTGTGAAGTGGTATCGAACGCAGCAGTATTACGACAGTGGTAAGTGGCGGGGGACATGGGATCTCGATGGCGGTGGTGCATTGATGAATCAAGCGATTCACAGTGTTGATTTATTGTTGTGGTTGATGGGGCCGGTTCGATCGGTACAAGCGATGACAGCTTTAAGAGCGCATGAGCGAATAGAGGTAGAGGATACGGCGGTAGCGACCTTGGAATTTGCTTCGGGAGCATTGGGAACGATTGTAGCGACGACTGCGGCTTATCCTGGTTCGCTCAAGCGGATTGAGATCTGCGGATCTGGTGGGACAGCGATATTGGAGGAGGAGGCATTGGTTCGATGGAGTTTTGCGAAGACCTCGAAGCAGGACGAGAAGATTTTAGCTCAGATGCAGTCGAATACGACGGGAGGTGGGGCATCGGATCCGTCGGCGATTGGACATATAGCGCATCGTGAGTTGTTTAGGGACTTTGCGAAGGCGATTGCATCGGGCATCCCGAGTCAGATCGATGGGCTTGAGGGTCGCAGGAGCGTTGAGTTGATCAATGCGATCTACAAGTCAGCGAAGACAGGTAAGCGAGTATCGTTGTGATTTATTCGGCGTGGACCGTCGAGGTTTCCGGCACATAGGATTGAAGTGGTTTGGGGGGATCAATATGTCCGAGATGCGCGATGGTAAGGATGGTCAAGGTTTTGTGGGCGAGCAAGGTTTTGTGGGTGAGCAAGGTGTTGTGGATGATGGGGTATTATTGGTAGAAGAAGCGCGAGGGTTGGTAGCGGGACTGCGAGAGGAGATTCGCGAGCACGATCGAAGGTATTACGTATTGGCGGAACCGACGATCAGCGATTTGCAATACGATCGGTTGCTGGAGCGATTAACGAGGCTAGAGCGACGATTTCCAGAATTGGTGACGGAGGATAGTCCAACGCGTAAGTTGGGTGATGCACCCGTGGAAGGGTTGCCACAGGTGGTGCATCGGATACCGATGTTATCGATTGAGAACACGTATACCGAGGGAGAGTTGCGAGAGTTCTTTCAGCGGGTACAGAAGTTGTTGCCAGGTGAGGCATTGCAGTGGGTTGTGGAGTTAAAGGTCGATGGGGTAGCGGCATCGATTCGATATGAGGAAGGTAGGTTAGTGGCGGCGGTGACGCGGGGAAATGGTGAAGTGGGGGATGACGTCACACACAATGCACGAACGATTCGCGGGTTGCCGTTGCAGTTAGTGGGTGGGAAGGTACCTAAGACTTTGGAGGTTCGAGGAGAGGTGTACATGACTAACTCCGATTTGGTTGCACTCAATGAGGAGAGGGTGGGAGTGGGAGAAGCGGAGTTCAAGAATCCGCGGAATGTGACGGCAGGATCGATTCGTTTGTTGGATTCGAAGTTGTGCGCGAAGCGACGATTGCGTTTTATGGTTCATGGGATGGGATTTTGCGAGGGGGTGCATGCGAAGACGCACATGGAGTTTTTGGAGGAAGTTCGGGCGTTGGGGATACCGGTAACCCCGTTGGTTCAATGTTTTACATCGGTGGAGGATGTGATATCGCATTGCAATCGATTGGTAGAAGATTTGCACACATTGGATTTCGAAGTGGATGGCTTGGTGATCAAAGTCAATCAATTCGAGCAGAGAGATTCATTGGGATCGACATCGAAGAGTCCTCGTTGGGTGATAGCATACAAGTTAGAGAAGTACGAAGCGGTAACCGAGTTGTTAGCGATTAAGACTCAGGTGGGTAAGACTGGAACGATAACACCTGTGGCGGAGTTAGTGCCGGTACAGTTGGCAGGTACGACGGTCAGTCGTGCTTCGTTGCACAATCTCGACGAGATACGTCGCAAGGACATACGTGTGGGGGATTGGGTGGTGGTGGAGAAGGCGGGTAAGATCATTCCGCATATTGTCAGGGTAGAGAAGCATCGCCGGGTTGGGGAGTTGGTGGAGTATGCATTTCCAACGGAGTGTCCGGAGTGTGGTTCTCAGTTGGTTCGGGATAGTTCGGGGGTGTACATTCGATGTAATTCCAAGCAGTGCCCAGCGCAGTGGCGTCAACGATTACGTTATTTTGCGAGTCGTGACTGCATGGACATTGAGGGGTTGGGAGAGAAGTTAGTCAATCAGTTGGTCGATACGGGGTTGGTGAATTCGTATTCGGATTTGTATGGATTGACTTTAGAGAAGTTGATGCGATTGGAGCGGATGGGTGAGAAGTCTGCGAAGAACTTGTTAGAGGGTATTTCGCAGAGCAAGGGGCGGGGTTTATCGAGGGTGTTGAATGCGATAACGATAAGGCATGTCGGTCAGCGGGTGGCGAGTGTATTAGCGAGGCGGTTTTCGAGTGCGGAGAATTTACGAAGGGCTAGTGAGGAGGATTTAGCGACGACACCGGAGGTCGGGCCGATCATTGCGAAGAGCGTAGTGGAGTTTTGTCGGAGTGAGGAGGGGATACAGATTTTCGAGCAGTTGTCTCAGGCAGGCGTATCATTGGAGACGACTGCGGAGGATTCGGTGGATCATGGAGGGATATTAGCGGGTAAGACGGTGGTGGTTACGGGTACCTTGACACGTTTTTCTCGGGACGAGATTGAACGATGGATTGAGAAGGTTGGGGGGAAGGCTTCTGGGAGTGTTTCGAAGAAGACCGATTATTTGGTGGCGGGAGAGGGTGCAGGGAGCAAATTGGATAGGGCTCGGGAGTTGGGTGTAACGATCTTGAGCGAGGAAGACTTTGTAGGGCTTGTTGGGTATGAAGCGGGGTAGCTTCGTGGGTTGAAACCTCCTGCGGGAACTTGACATTTCGGCTCTGGGAGGAATGATTAGGGGGTAGGGAGCGGTCATTGTGGATCTTTAGGGTTCGCATAAATGGGTTTCCTGTAGTGTTTGATGCGGCCTTTTTCTCTCGCAAGGGGAGGGGTAAAGGTCGCATCATTTTTTTTCGTGAAAGTGGAGGAAGCGATGAGCGATTACGTGCCGATGACCCGCGAGGGGTACAATCGAATCAAGGCCGAAATCGAGCGACTGGAAAACGACGAGATGCCCAAGATCGCCGAGAAGATTGCGGATGCTCGCGCCGAGGGGGACTTGAAGGAGAACGCCGAGTATCATGCGCAGCGTGAGAATCAGGGTTTGATGCAAGCCAAGATCAACGCGTTGAAGGCGAAGTTATCGCGTGCTCACATTGTCGATACGGCGACTTTGCCGAAGGATCGGGTAGCATTCGGTGCTAGGGTGAAGTTGAAGGATTTAAGCTTTGGTGATGAGGAAGAGTACACATTAGTTGGTGCAGGGGACGAGAATTACGAGGTGGGTAAGATTTTAACCACCAGTCCCTTTGGATCAGCGATGATAGGTAAGAAGGTAGGAGAGCTCGTGGAGGTCATTGCACCGCGTGGGACATTGAAGTACGAGGTTCTCGAAATTCACTTCGACGAAGAATAATAAAGGACAGTTACTTGAGCACCAACGATACGACAGGAAGTGGCTTGCAAGGCTCGAGCGTTCCCGAGGATGAGGCTGGAGATGTTTCCTTGGGTCCGGCTTGTTTAGTCGTATCTATTTTTGGTTTAGCTTTTTTGTGCATTGTTGTTGCGTTTATGTCGTTCATGCTTATTGGCAAGCAGGGTGGGCGTGCTGCATACGCGGTTCGTGAGCAGTTGATACCTTGGGTTGACCAATCGGATTTGAGCAAGACGGATCAGACGATGATCATCGACGAGTTGCAGGGTTTGGCTTCGAAGATGGAGCGGAACGAGTTGACGGCTCGCCAATTGACACGTTTGAACGCTAGGTTGTCGGATTCAACGATTTTGCAGTGGGGAGTTGTCGAGGAGACGGTTCGAGTGGTACGGGCTTCGGATGCGTTTACTACGGAAGAGAAAGAAGACATTGCGAGGACGGCTGATCGTTGGTTGCGTTGTGCCGGAGAGGGTCGTTTATCGATGACCGAGATGGAGTTTGCGTACCAGGGGTGTGGTTTGAAGGAGCCGAAGACGGGGCGCTTGAGTTTGCGGAAGGATGTGACGCCGGAGCAGTTGCGAGAGTTTCACCGGAGGGTATTGGCGATTTGTGACAAGTACAAGATTTCGCGGGAGCCGTTTGAGAAGAGTGTCTCGCAGGTGTTTCACTTGATGATTGAAGATGGTTTAACCGAGAAGCAGGCCCAGTAGGATTCGAACCTACGACCTACGGATTAGAAATCCGTTGCTCTATCCAACTGAGCTATGAGCCCGGCATGCCTGCGTATTCTATAGCTAGGGGGTTAGCCTGGAAAGGCAAACCTGGGCCGGAAAGGGCAAGCTGAGCAGCTTTTCCAGATTGCCCTTAGGGAGCTTCCTAGTTTTCCCAAGTTCTCTTGCTTGGTTTGGGCTGAAAACGGTAGAAGTAGGTCCATGCGAAAAGAAAACAACCAAAGCCAAGATTGTGCGGTCCGAGGGGCGAGGGTGTCCGTGGGGCTGTGTTTCCTTGTTTTTTTGCTATTTAGTCAATTGGGTTGTGTCCGTAAGCGGATGACATTTCGAACGAATCCGTCTGGGGCGATGGTCTATGTGGACAAGCAACCGGTGGGATTAACGCCTGTATCGACGGGATTTACGTATTATGGGACACGCAGTATTGAGGTGGTGAAGGATGGGTATCGAACGGAGAAGTTCATGCGCAAGATGCATGCTCCTTGGTATCAGATTCCGCCGTTGGATTTTGTGAGCGACACGCTTTGGCCTTTTGAGACGCGGGATGAGCGGGTGATTGACGTGCAGTTGACGCCTGAGTTTGATGTTCCGAGTGAAGCATTGATTGCATCGGGAGAGCAGTTGCGACTGCAGGCGGGACAGGGGATAGCGGTAACTCCACCACCGCCGGTGACGCAGCCGAATGGTGGGATTTTGACACCTACACCTTCGACGATCGTGCCGCCGAGTCCAGCGTTGGGGCCACCTATTGGTAACATAACGGGGGCACCTTATCCACAGCCTCCGGCACCGCCATCGTTTGGGACACGATTGATGGACACGTTGTTCCCGTATGGAGCACCGTTGAGTTTTCCATCGACGCAGGTAACACCGGGTGGTGGATTTCGTCCTCCTGCGGAGCCGACTGGTGAATCTGGGGTTTCGGGCGGGGGTGGTTTGTAAAAGTCGGTGCTAAGGCCGCTTGATCGGGAGGTGGTGGTGATGCAGCGCAGGGAGTTAGCGCCGATCTTGGGGTGGAGTGTTCTTGCGCTAGTGGTATGGATAGCTAGTGTAGGTTGTCGAGTATTGTCACCGAGGGCGATCGACAATCGGCAGCAGTTCATTGCCCCGGAGTTAGCGGTTTCGAATGAGCCGGCGATTGAGCGTGGCAAGGCGAGACCGATCCTCGATGGATTGGGTTGGGTCGTTGGAATCCCTTCCAAGCTAGTTTTATGGAACAGGAAGGTGGACAATCATCGGATCAGTGAGGAGACGGAGGAAGCGGTTGCGGAGTATTTGCGAGCGAATTCGCTCAGTCATGTGAAGGTACGGTTGAATCAGTATCGACCATGGGATGACATGAAGCGGTTGACGCGGAATCGCACGATGGCTTGGCCTTGGCGGTACAGCGTTGGGGTTTTGAGTGTGATGGGAGAGGCGGTTGTACCGGGGCGAGTTTTTGGTGGGGATCATTTCAATCCGTACACGCAGACGGTGCATTTGTACAGCGATTTACCGGCAATTGGATTTCATGAGGGAGCGCATGCGAAGGATTTTTCAAGGCGGCGGTATCCTGGGACTTATGCGGCAGCTTACATGTTGCCGGTCGTTCCGTTGTATCATGAGTCTGTAGCGAGTCGGGATGTGATGGAATATGTCGCACGTTTAGGGGATGTGGAGTTACAGCGTCAGGCGTACCATGTCTTGTATCCTGCTTATGGGACTTACGTCGGTGGTGCTATTGGTGGAGTATTTCCTGTGGTTAGTGCACCTGCTTACTATGGCAGTGTAGTTTTGGGGCATGCGATTGGGCGTTACGCCGCTAGTCGGCTTGTTTCTCCTTAGGTTTTTTTGATTGAGATTGGTTTGAGCAGAATCCTTGTGATGAACGGAATGAAGTCGAATGAGTCGAGTAGAAATTGCGCCGGTTGAGACGCGTCGTGATCGCAAGGAGTTCATGGAGTTAATATGGAGGTTGTATAAGGGGGATCCGAATTGGATTCCACCGATTCGGATGAATCAGGAGGAGTTGGTAGGATTTCGAAAGCATCCTTTTTACGAGGTCAATCGTTGTCAGGCTTTTTTGGCGAGGCGAGATGGCCAAGTGGTCGGACGGATACTAGGGATAGTCAATCAGGGGCACGTCAAGCGGTTCAAGGAGAACCGGGGTTTTTTTGGATTCTTCGAGAGCATTGATGATCAAGAGGTAGCGCATGGGTTGTTTCGAGCGGCTGGGGAGTATTTAAAGTCGCAGGGGATGAGTGATGTGCGGGGGCCTTGTAATCCCTCGTTGAATTACGAGATGGGGACTTTGGTGGATGGATTCACGACGCCTCCGACATTCATGATGACTTACAATCCGCCGTATCATGACGCATTGATCAAGAGTTTTGGATTTGCGAAGACGCAGGATATGTATGCATACGATGGGAACATCGAGATGCTCAAGACGATGGATCCGAAGATCATGCAGATGGTGGAGTTGGTACGTGATCGTTACAAGGTAAAAGTGCGTCCGGTCAATCGCAAGAATTTTGCGAAAGAAGTGATGTTGTTTTTAAGGATATACAATCTCTCGTTGCAGGGGACTTGGGGGTTTGTGCCTTTGAGTGATGCGGAGTGCAAAGCGATTGGTGCTTCGATGAAGATATTGATTAATCCGAGAACGACGAGTGTCATCGAGGTCGAAGGGGAGCCTGTAGGAGTGGGGCTTGGGCTACCCGATTACAATCCAATCATTAAGAAAATTGACGGGCGGTTGTTTCCATTTGGGTGGTTGCGATTGTTACTAGAGCGTAAGAAGATCACCAAGATGCGGATCGTCAGCACCAACGTGTTGCCGGAGTGGCAGCGATTTGGGCTCGGATTGGTTTTATTGGAACGGATGCTTCCGGACTGTTTGGCTTTGGGGATCACGGATGCGGAGTTCTCGTGGGTATTGGAGTCAAACAATTTGTCGCGAGGATCCTTAGAGCGAGCGGGGTTGTTACCATCGAAGACGTATCGGTTGTACGATCGAAGTTTGTCGGACATTTAGTGAGTGCATTGCTGGTGAACTTGGATTTTAAAAACCCAGGAAAACGCGTGGTGCAAGGATGGGGCGCGTGAGGTACACTGGGGTGGATCGTAACGTCGTTTTATGCAACGCTTTCGGAAAGCATGGGGCATGTCCACCGAAGCCACCAAGACAGAAGTCGGAAGTTACTTTATCTCGAATTACCCTCCATTTTCTCAGTGGACAGCTGAGGCTGTTGGGGAGTTAGAGGAAGCGATAGGTCGAAGAGCCGAGCCTGTTGTAGGGGAGGATGGGGGATCGCAGATACCTCCATTGGGTTTGTATCTTCACATCCCGTTTTGTCGCAAGCGCTGTAAGTTCTGTTACTTTAAGGTATTCACGAACGTCAATGCGGAATCGATCGAGCGTTACGTTTCGGCGTTGAGTCAGGAGATCAGTTTGGTTGCAAGGCAGCCAATCATGCAGGACCGGCAGTTCCGGTTCGTTTATTTTGGGGGTGGTACGCCGAGTTTTTTGTCGGTCAAGCAGTTGAATTCTTTGATGGAGCGGTTGCACAAGCATGTGACTTGGGATGGTGCTGAGGAGGTCACGTTTGAGTGCGAGCCTGGTACCTTAAGTGAGCCGAAGGTTCAGGTACTCCGCGAGTTGGGGGTGACTCGATTGAGTTTGGGGGTTGAGAATTTTTCGGATGCGATTTTGGAAGAGAACGGTCGTGCGCACTTATCCAAAGAGGTGTTTCGGGCTTGGGAGTGGATCCAGGCGGCTGGGTTTCCGAACGTCAACATCGACTTGATATCTGGGATGGTCGGTGAGACTTGGGAGAACTGGCGGGAGAACATTCGTCGGACGTTGGAGTTGTCCCCTGAGAGCGTGACGATTTACCAGATGGAATTGCCTTTCAACACGGTGTATTCCAAGGGGTTGTTGCAGACGCAAGGAGAATCTCCGGTAGCGGATTGGAAGACGAAGAGGGATTGGGTTCGTTATGCCTTCGAGGTCTTTCAGGATAACGGCTACAGTGTTAGCAGTGCGTATACGGTTGTAAAAGATCCGACGAAAGTGAGTTTTTCGTACCGAGATAATTTATGGCGTGGGTCGGATTTGATGGCGACGGGCATTGCGAGTTTTGGGCATGCGGGTGGAGTTCATTATCAAAATGTTCCGGAGTGGGATCGGTACTTGGGGATGATACTAGACGAGCAGCGTTTGCCATTGGGGAGGGCTTATCGACCCACGCGCGAACAGATGTTGATTCGGGAGATGATATTGCAATTGAAGAAGGGGTGGTTGGATTTAGATTATTTTCAGAGCAAGTTTGGTGTGAACATTCTGGAGCGGTGGAGAGCGGAGTGGGAGGCTTATGCTCGGGATGGTTATGTTGAGTTACCGACAGACCCGGGGGAGCTAGGTTCGCGTATTCGATTGACGATGGATGGGTTGTTGCGGGTGGATGGTTTGTTACCGGTGTTTTTTGAGCCTCAGTTTCGAAACGTTCGCTATACATGATACGGTAGGTGCGATGAGGCGAGCGGAGCGTTGGGGTTTGTGTTTGCTCGCGTGTGTCCTGTTGGCGCTGATTGTCATTTCGATGGTATTGCGTCCTGATCCATCGGGTTTGGGGACGCATCAGCAGTTAGGCTTACCGGCTTGTACGTCGGTTCAGTTGCTTGGAATGCGATGTCCGGCTTGTGGTATGACCACATCGTGGGCTTGGATGGCCCGAGGTCGAATCGATCGTGCAATGGAGAGCAACGCAGGTGGGGCGATGTTGTTTGTTGTGACAGCGGTATCGATCCCATGGATTTGTTGGATCATTTACCGGGGGAACCGAGCGGA
Source organism: Pirellula sp. (assembly GCA_040373655.1). Taxonomy (GTDB): domain Bacteria; phylum Planctomycetota; class Planctomycetia; order Pirellulales; family Pirellulaceae; genus JBKCUI01. The sequence goes on from JBEICB010000074.1 coordinate 20,151, forward strand.
CTGGGAGGGGTGGTTGTTGTTCGCAGTGATTGGAGTTTGCATTGCGCTGCTTGTGGCGATGCTGGGATGGGGGTGGGCATGGGCCCAGCGGGGAATGTTGATCTGATCGCGTTTTTAGGCGGCGAGACCTTTTGCGCGTGGTGGGGCGTTAAGACCGAAGAGTCCAAAGATTTCTTGTTGATTTAGCCCGAGGTTTGCGGGGGTGCCTGTTTCGGCGAAGAGGGTTTGCAGCAGTTCACGTTTTTCGGATAGGACGGTATCAATTCTCTGTTCGATGGTATCGACGGCCATCATACGCGTGACGGTGACGGCTTGTTTAACGCCGAGTCGGTGAGCGCGGTTGATGGCTTGATCTTCTACGGCGGGGTTCCACCAGCGGTCGAAGAGGAAGACATAGTGGCAGAACTGGAGATTTAGTCCCACTGCACCGGCGCCATAGCTCATGAGTATTGCACCGCATTTCGGATCATTTTTGAATCGGTCGATCACTGCATCACGTTTATGGGATGGGACACGACCGTGGTAGTGAACGGGGTTGAATCGAGCGAGACGATCGCCGATGACATCGAGTGTTTCGACCCATTGGCTGAATACGATTGCTTTTTGACCGCTCGAGCAGATTTCTTCGATATCGGCTTCGAGTCGTTCCATTTTTGCGCTTGAGCCTGTTGCTGGATCGAAGTTGCAGATTTGTTTAAGGCGTAGTACAAGTTCGAAAACATGTTGAACGGTGATAGATTCTCCGAGATCAGCGAGGTGTACGATTCCTTCTTCTTCTGCTGATTTGTAGCTGAGTCGTTGATCGGTGGTCAGTTCGATATCAGCGTTCCGAAAGAGTTTCGGGGGCATATCGGTGAGGACTTTGTCTTTGGTTCTGCGGAGGATATGGTCTCGGGTTGCGGCACCTAGGGACTTCAGGTGCATGTCATCGCGGAGGTGACCTGGGGAGAGGAATTCGAAAATGCTCACTAGGTCTTCTACGGAGTTTTCGATCGGAGTTCCTGTCAGGGCCCAAGAGCGATCGCGGGGGATGTTTCGGATAACTTCGCTGGTGGTGCTATTTCGATTTTTGATGCGTTGTGCTTCATCGAGAAGTACGAGATCGAAGTGCAGGGATTCGTCGTCGATGATTGTGCTGTCTTTGAGCATGAGTTCATAGTTTGCGATCTTGACGGGGGCTTGTGGGTTGGACCACACCCAAGCTCGTTTGTTGGAATCGCCTTGGATAACAGCGACGGGTATTTCTGGGGCCCATTGGCGGAATTCTCGGACCCAGTTGGTTACGAGAGGTTTGGGGCAGACCAAAAGGGTATTGCGGATTTCACCAGAGAGTAGCAGCATGCGAATCGCGGTGATGGATTGCATTGTTTTCCCGAGGCCCATTTCATCAGCGAGGATTGCCGAGGATCGGGAATAGAGAAATGCGATTCCGTCCATTTGGTAGGGGAATGGTTGGAAGGGAAAG
>JBEICB010000022.1:0-36305 GCA_040373655.1 Pirellula sp.
CCCCCCCCCCCCCCCCCCCCCCCCCCCCCCCCCCCCCCCCCCCCCCCCCCCCCCCCCCCCCCCCCCCCCCCCCCCCCCCCCCCCCCCCCCCCCGCGGCGATGGGTCTGAGGGGATAGTGATTTATGAATCGAGTGGTTTGACGGACATTGAGCGTGTTCGATTTTTGCGTTACGTCGTATTGCGGGAACCGTTAGGGTTACCTTATGAGCAGACGTTGTTTTCCGGGGATGAGTTAGCGGGGACGACGCATATAGTTGGCGTAATGGATGGTGAGCCGGTGGGCTGTTTGACGTTGTTACCTCCTGGGAAGAGTCCGGCGGGTAGTGGCATTGATGCCTGCGGTAGTGGGGCAAGTTATGTGCAATTGCGGGGGATGGCGGTCGTTGGCAGTTGTCAGGGTCGTGGGATTGGTAGTAGACTTTTGGCGCATGTGAAAGGAATTGCGGCGGATCGAGGCTGGATATTGTGGTGTAAGGCGAGGGAGAGTGCGGTGGGTTTTTACGTTGCGAATGGTTGGCGGGTGGTGGGAGAGGAGTTTGAGATACCTCAAATTGGCAAGCATCGGTGGATGGTAAGTCGTTAGGTTTAGGCGAATGCTCAAGGGGTGAAACGTTGAAGATTTTCTATCGTGAATTTCAGGTTCAGAAGCGGGTGGCATTAGCGATCAGTCGTGGGGTGCAGTCAGGTTCGAGCAACTGGGAGGTTGCGATTGAGAGCAAGGGGATTCTTGGGCTTGGGGAGGCTGCGGAGTTTTCCATTCCTGGATCGGTGCAGAGTTCGGCGCATTTAGGTAAGGAGTTAGAGCGAGCTGCGGTAGTTTTGTCGGGGTATTCGGTATGGGATCGAGAGTTGATTGGCGAGCGAATGGTACAAGAGGGAATAGCTTCGAGTGTCCGTGCGGGGATAGACATGGCTTTGTGGGATTGGGTTGGGAAGGTGGGTGGGATACCGGTTTGGCGGATGATGGGATTAGAGAGTCGCTCACGGGTACCTACATCGGTGACGATTGGCATACAGAGTCCTGAGAGTGCGAAATCGCGTTGGATGCAGTGGATGGAGTTGGGCGGGTTGCGAGCGGTGAAGGTGAAGATGGGTTCGCCTGATGGGATTGAGGCGGATCAAGCGATGTATCGGGGGCTTGAGGAGGTTTTACCGGCGGGGATTCATCGGAGTGTGGATGCGAATGGGGGATGGAGTGTGGAGGATGCGATAGCGATGTCGTCTTGGTTAGGGGAGAGAGGTGTGGATCATATTGAGCAGCCGACGCATCCGGGGGATATTGAGGGGTTACGTGCGGTGCATCGTGGGTCACGGATACCGATCATGGCGGATGAGAGTTGTCGGACTTCGGTGGACATACCGCGGTTGTCGGATTGTTGCAGTGGGATCAACATCAAGTTGCTCAAATGTGGAGGTATGAGTGAAGCGTTGCGTATGATTCACACAGCGCGGTCTCATGGATTGCGAGTGATGTTGGGATGTTATTCCCAAACGGTGTTAGGGAATACGGCAGCGAATCAGCTTGGGGCTTTGGTAGATTATATTGATTTGGACAGTCATTTGAATTTGCGTGATGATCCTTATCGTGGCTGTATTTTGGAAGACGGCTTTCTTGTGAATAACAACTTACCGGGACTTGGAGTAACCCATGCCTAGACATCCTCAGTATGACGCGAATGATCGGCTGGCCATTTTGTTGCATGGTGGGATCAAGGGGATTCATGGCAAGACTGGATTGGCGTTGATACGTTTTGCGCCACAGCGGGTGGTAGCGGTGATTGATGCGGAGAGTGCCGGTGGTGATTTGGCGGAGTTGACGGGGATACCGCTGGAGCGACCGATACCGATTGTAGCCACAGCTCGAGAAGCTTTAGCTTATGGTCCACAGACTTTAGCGTTAGGCTTAGCCGCATTGGGAGGGAGGTTGCCTGAGGATTGGATACCTGACATGCAAGCTTCTTTGCAGGGTGGATTGAACATTCTCAATGGGTTGCATACTTCTTTAGCTGGTGATGCGAGGTTAGTGTCACATGTTCAGGAGGGGCGATGGATATGGGATATTCGTCGAGAGCCGCCCGGTTTGGTCTCAGGGATGGGGTTATCGAGGTTGCTGGGATGCAAGCGTGTATTATTTGTTGGGACAGACATGTCGATAGGTAAGATGTCTGCGGCGATAGCGTTTCATCGTGCTGCGGTGGAGCGAGGGATACGATCGAAGTTTATGGCGACTGGTCAGACGGGGGTGATGTTGGAGGGGGATGGTATACCGTTAGATGCGATTCGGGTGGATTTTGCGTCTGGCGCGGTGCAGCAGGAATTGGCGGCTTGTGCGAAGGATCGGGACGTTGTGTTCATCGAGGGTCAGGGGTCTTTGCTCAATCCTGCATCGACGGCGACGTTGCCATTGTTGCGAGGATCGCAACCGACGCATTTGGTTTTGGTGCATCGTGCGCAGATGCATCATTTGCGAGATTTTCGATGGGTCAAAATACCGCCGTTGCGTGATGTGGTTGCGATGTATGAGAGCATCGCTTGTGCTGGCGGAGCGTTAGCGCCCGTGAAGGTGGTAAGCATTGTGCTCAACACGCATGGTTTGACGGATGCGGAGGCTCGTTATGAGGTGGAGCGAACGCAGGCTGAGACTGGGTTGCCGACGCAGGACGTGGTGCGTTGGGGTGCAGGTGGACTGTTATCTACGGTAGGGATTTAGGAATAGCAGGAGGGGGCAACAGATTGTTTGACGAAACCGATCGATTGGACGAAGCTGCAGACTTGCTTAGGGCGATTGTTACCGAAGAGTGATCCGGATCGAATTTTGGTGGTGGAGGACGATGATCCGGCGAGCAGTGAGTTGGTTACGCGTATTCTCGAGCGAGACGGTTGGAAGATTCAGAGAGTTTGTATGCTGGAGGCTTTGATAAAAGCGCAGAGAAAGGGGTAGGTTGGCAATTCCCGTTCGTCAAACACAGATTGAAAACACAGAGGCACGGAGGGCACAGAGAGAGGAAAGAGAGAGAACCGGGGGTTGGGTTCTGATTGTTTCCTGTTTGTGCTGTGCTCTGTGATCTCTGTGACTTTGTGTTTTAAAAGAAGGGCTGGGTAAGTTCAGTACTGTAGATTGATCAACGGTTATTGGGCGCTTGGTTCAGGCACAGATTGGAAACACAGAGGCACGGAGGGCACAGAGAGGGGAAAGAGAGAGAACCGGGAGTTGGGTTCTGATCGTTTCCTGTTTGTACTGTGCTCTGTGCTCTCTGTGACTTTGTGTTTCAAAAGAAGGGCTGAAATATGGACTTGAACGAACTAAGCCGCGAGATCATCGGTGCAGCTATTGAAGTTCACCGTCGTCTAGGACCAGGCTTGCTGGAATCCGCATATCGTGCATGTCTTGCCTATGAACTTCGCAAAAGAGGATTTCAGGTAATAGAGGAACAGCCGGTTCCTGTAGTTTACGATGGTATTAAGCTGGAATGCGGATTTCGAGCAGATTTGATTATTGATAATTCAATCGTAGTTGAGTTAAAAGCTAAATCGACTATTCACCCAGTAGATGAGGCTCAGGTTCTGTCTCACTTGCGGCTTTTGAAGTTGCGTTTAGGACTTCTTATCAATTTCCATGAGGTGAAATTGGTGGATGGAGTCCGGAGAGTGATCAACGGTTACTAGTCGTTTGGTTCGAAGACAGATTGGAAACACAGATTGGAAACACAGAGGCACGGAGGGCACAGAGAGAGGAAAGAGAGAGAACCGGGAGTTGGGTTCTGATCGTTTCCTATTTGTACTGTGCTCTGTGATCTCTGTGACTCTGTGTTTTAAAAGAAGGGCTGGGTAAGTTCAGTACTGTAGATTGATCAACGGTTATTGGGCGCTTGGTTCAGACACAGATTGGAAACACAGAGCCACGGAGGACACAGAGGGAGGAAAGGAGAGAACCGGGGGTTGGGTTCTGATTGTTTCCTGTTTGTACTGTGCTCTGTGATCTCTGTGACTTTGTGTTTTAAAAAAAGGGCTGCAAGAAGTTGCTGCAAATCGCTTGAATTGCCTGCGTATTAGCTCGCGATTTGGTAGGCGCGGTTACGGAAGAGGAACTCGGTGAGGTTGCCTTCGTGGGGTTGAAGCCAGTTGAGTCGGTTGGTTGGAATTGCTCCGATGTTCAGTCGGTCGATGTTCACGGCGTTGGTAAGTTCATCGATCCAAGTTGGATCTTTGGTGATGGCTGAACCGATTAGGGTTTGGCCTATCGCTTTGATCATATCTTTTTGCGGGCATTCGACGACGGAAACGAATGGGAACATGTATTCTTTTGCAGCGACCCCGCGAGAGGGTGAGTCTGCGTGGATTACCATAGGCCGCAGGTATGCGCATCGTTCGCGTTCGATGAGTCTTGGACCGTAACTGGCGGTCATATCAGTTACACCGGACTCCGCGAGATCTTGTTGGATCATCGCCCAGGTGCCGGTAGCCATTTGTTTGTTAGTGAAGGCAGCAAGTTCGGCTTTGGGATCTGTGGGGGGGAGAGCTTCCATGGGGCCGATTCGGGCGGCGATGGCTTCTGCGATCTTCTTGGTATGTCGAGAAGCCCAGATACCCGAGCAGTTGATACAACCGCGGCCGGAGTTGCTGGCGACGCTTTCGACCATCAAGTCGAGGTAGTCTTCCCATTGGTCGACGATATCATCCCCGAGGAGGATTTTGGAGAATCCGGGTCCGTGAGCTTGGACACGTGGGTTTCCGGAGTATTGTTGAACGGTCTGTGCGCTGCCGAAGATCATGCTCTTTTCGCATTTGCTCATGATCGTCGATCCGACGTCGTGTGCACCGGGGTAGAGGCAGAAGGCTTCTGCGGGAATTCCGGCTTGGATGAAGGCGCTGATCATGCGGTATGGGGTCCAAGGTTCTTGGGAGCCTGGTTTCAGTACAAGGCCGACTTGGAGTGGAACAGCGGGTAGCCAGAGGGTGTGTACACCAGGTGAGTTATTTGGGAGTACAGCGCCGAGTACGGGAGATTGGCATTGGTAGCTAACGGTCACACCGCGACCTTCGTCGCCGTAGCCTTGGGTGTAGATATCCAGAGGGAGTCCTCGCGTGAGGCAATTGAGGATTTTGCTCATGTTGCTTAGCACAAAGCAATTCTTTTTCATGTTGCTTTGGCACATATGTTCCGGCAGGCCGGTGCTAGCGGACTGTTGGTGGATGAAGTCGCTGACGGACTGAGTGCCGTCGCCGACTGGGAGTGGTTCATGTTCGAATAAGTGAGCGGCTTTTTCGCATTTCTTGATGAGGTCATCGCATGACAGGGAGCGGAGCGCCTTGCGGGCTTGGTCTGCTTTGCGCATATCCATTTGGACCATACCGCCGTTGACTTGTCCGATTTTGGCGATTGCTTCCCCGGTATCGAAGTGGATGACATCGAAGGTATCGAGGGATTTGTAGGGTTTGCCCCATCGCAAGGGTTGGATTGTCAGCATGGCAGTGGAGTCGTTTTGGTAGGGATAGGAAGATAGTTGTTGGGACTGAGGGTTCAGTCCGATAGGGACACGGTTCATTCGGGGAGCCGGTCATTTGGGGAGCCGGGTCCACAGAGTTAGTTGCTTGTAAGGCCGTTCAATTTACGGAGGTGATTAGTAGACGCCGACGGTTGTTGTGGAGGCGAAACCGTGGAAGGGGCGAACACCGGAGACTCCGTCCCAGGGGTATTTTTGGAAGGGTAGTTCGCGTTCACCTTCGTCGCGTTCGAGGAAGCCGGGAACAAAGAACTCTTTGGTCATTGTGTAGAGTTTGACTCGTCCGGTCTTGCCGTAGTCGACCACTTTATTTGAGTCATCGAAGTCGACGATTTCTACCACAGCGCGAGGTTGTGGAGCGTAGTACGCGATGGTGTAGTCGTCTTCATCGGTGATCGGGCGAGAGCAGGCGAGGCCCATGAGGGTATTGCCGTAGGTTGGGGTCATGTAGACACCGCTTTGATCGGGGAGACCTTCGAGAAGTTCTTCTACGCAGAAGCGGGTCCATTGAGGGGTGAATTCGGTGCCACCGGAGAAGATGCCGGTGATGCCACATTCGCGGAGGGTCGTCCCTTTTTCTGCGAGTCCCATGGCGAGGGACTCGAGGAGTTTCGGTGTTGCGAACATGCATTTGATGTTGTGGTTTGCCGTCAGGATGGTAATGGCTTGGTCGATGCAATGCTTTTTATATTCTTCGAGGTGTTCCATCCAACCTTTTTTGATCAGTTTGATAACCCATCGGGGATCGAGGTCGATGCAGAAGCAGATACCGCCTCGGTATTGGCAGAGGTGTTCGACGGCGAGGCGGAGGCGACGGGGGCCGGAAGGGCCGAGCATGAGCCAGTTTGCGCCTTTGGGGAAGTATTCATCGGGGAGGGTGTGGCTGAAGAGTTCGTAGTCGATGCGGAAGTCATCGATCACGACTCGGCTTTTGGGGATCCCGGTGGTGCCACCGGTTTCAAAGACGTAGGTTGGTTTGCCTGCGAGTCCTTTTGGAATCCATCGTTCAACGGGTCCACCTCGGAGCCATTCGTCTTCGAACATGGGGAATTTTTTCAGGTCATCGAAGCATTTTACATCTTTGAGTGGGTCGAACTTCAGTTCGGATTTTTTACCGAGCCAAAAGGGTGAGCCGGTTGATTCGTGGAAGTGCCATTGAACGGTTTCGACGGTATGTGCGTCGAGGCGATCTTTTGCGCTGGAGACGTCGGAGGGGCTAGCGAGCCAGGCGGGGGAGTTTGCAGTCATGATTGCGTTTCAGAGGGTGGAAGAAACTGGTGTTGTATGGCGAGCAAATCGGCGTTCTGACAGGAGCGTCTGAACGGGTAGAGATGCGGAGCATTGTAGCTAAATTTCAAGTCCTGCCCACGATTGGGTGGTGGCATCAACGGAGATTCACACGTTGGATGTAGGAAAACACAACGTCGCTGAGGGATTCCCGGGTGGTTCTGTAGGAGTGATCAGCTTGGGGAATCACGGTTAGTTCGTGAGTAGCAGCGAGTGGTTGGGCTAGGAATTGTTCTGCTAATGCTTGGTCTGCATTTCGGAAGTTTAATGAGCCAGCGCGGACTTCTTGTTCACCGAAGAGCCAGAGGGTGTGGATAGGAATTTGGTGGAACCAGTGTAGGTAATCGTATTTGGTATCTTTGCCGTATTTGTCGATGAATGTATTTGCGGAGACCCAATTCGGTAGGGGGAATCGGACGCGAAGTATTCGGTGTGGTTCGCCGAGATCACATGCTTGGTGTGCTTCTTCGAGATGTTTACGAAAGACGTTTTGTTTTTCCGGGTCGCTGAGGAGCAGCTCGGTATTCATCCGAGGTGGGGATAGGGCGATGATGTGTTGGATATTGAGATTTTGGTGTGCGGCTGCGTAGAGGGTTTTCACGGCTCCGAGGGAGTGGGCGATGATGCCTACGGATTGGTAGTTCAAAGAGTAAGCGAGATTGACCCAGGCGTTCAGGTCGTGCCACGCGTCTTCGAGGGTCTCGTACATGGAGCCGAGGCGTGCTGGTACATCAGCGGAGCCGAAGGAGGCGAGGTCGTGTCCTCGAGTGTTGATTAGGAGGGCATCGTCGCCGGCGCGTATGGAGGTTTTAGCGAGGTCTGAGAGTAGAGACGATCCGTAAAAATTTCCGTTGACACCGTGGATGATAATCCAGAGACGAGAGTGATTCTTGGTAGGATCAGTCCGGTGGTGGTAAGGTAGTTGTTTTTCTGGTTCCTGTGCGGGGTTTAGTGCCTTGGTGACGAGGAATCCGTGGAGTTTGATTCCATCGTCAGTGGTTGTATCGCGCAGGGATCCGTTGAGGTGAGGGGTATTCAGGGGAACAGGATCCGAGAGTTACGGTTTGGGGGCATCTTCGATAAGTTTGCCGTCTGGAGATTGGTACAGACCGGAGACGCGTCCACGGCCTGGGGCGGGTGGAGGTGTGCGAGGTTTGAAATCTGAACCGCGAGTTGCGGACCCGAGTGGAACGACGTCTTCTTCTCCGCTGCCTCGCAGGTAGCTCATCAGTTTATCGAGGTTGATTCGACCGACGCCCAGTGCTTTGGCTTGTTGTTCGAGTTCAGCACGGCGTTTTGCCATGACTTCGGTGGCACCATCGAGAACTCCGCCGATGACTTTGAATTCATCACCGATGACGAGGTATCGAGTGTTTACGTTCAGGGCACCTTCCATACGTCCATCGGGACGTAGGTCGACGGAGATTTCAGCGCCGCTTTGAGCGATGAGTGACTTGATTGTTTCACGATCGTCTTTTCCGTCGCCATCGATATCCAGTTTACCGACGAGACCGAAGACGACTTTGCGTCCTGGTTGCCAGGCTGGGGAGTAGATACGGTCGCCGCGTAGGATAGTGACGGGACGGCGGTCGGGTAGGACACGAGCGCGGGCAAGGTGATCGGTTTGTTGATTGACTTCGATAACTTCGATACGTGCTTTTGGTTCCGCATCTGCTACACGATTTGCTTCGTCATCGAGGACGGCGAATCTGGTGCCGGGTCGTAGACCATCGGCTTTTCCGAGGTTGATATAAACGGTTTGACCGCCGTCGACGACTTCGGTGATTTTCCCTTGTGGGTATTGGAAGTCTTCGCCTTTGATTTCTTCGAGTTGTTTGCCGAGCATCTCGTTTTGTTGTGCGAGTTCGTTCCGTTTCTTGGTGAGTTTGTCGATTTCAGCGAGATAAGCTCTCTTTTCGGTTTCGGCTTGTTGAGCGAGTTTTTGGCGATCGGTTTGGATCTTGGTGATCTCTTCTTGACGTTCTTTCTCTTTTTGAGCGTATGCGACTTGTGTTTGTTCGAGTTGTTGAGCTAGTTCGTTGGCTCGTTTGCGTTCTGCTTCGCGGGCATCAGTTTCTTGTTTGATGGTTGCATCGTATTTGGATTTGAGATCTTCTTCGCGTTTGGCTTGTGCGTCGACTTGGAGGTTTCGTTCGCGAACTGTTTGCATCAGTGTTTCGACGAGTTTGCGATAGCTCTTTTCGGTGACATTAGGGCCGAGGAGGGCCATATCAGCGTTATATCTATCTTTGATTTGGGTGATATCCTGGATGTTGCTTAGGGAGGATGCGAGTTGGTCGAACTCAGTTTGGTTTGTGGGCTTTGATCCCAAGACTAATTCGAGGAGTTGGAACTTTTTGTTTTCGTCCCGGAATTTGTCTGCGGCTTCCCTCGCGGCGGTTTGTGCGGCTTCTACCGTTTTATAATTTGTGCCTGATTGGAAGACGACGTAGGCGAGGGCGCCGATACAGAGAAGGCTCACAAACGACATAACGATGACGTAAGCCTGCCAAACATAGAGATTTCGATCGCGAGCCATGGACTACCTCGTCGGCAAAAAATCAAACCGGTCGGAGAGAACGAACCTTCTCCGACTTCATCCTCATAGATCGTAAACAGGCCCCCTTCAACCGTCAAACTTTCTCCGGCGAAGTTCCTTTTTTTCGTGAAAGGGGTGTGAGTTACACAGGGGATGGGGTTGGGATGGTGAAGAAAAACCGGCTGGATGAAGTTTTCCGGCGGGGGTTGGGGGGGAGGCAGTGAGAATGTCGGGAGTGGTTTAGGAGGTGTTTTTGTTGGTTTTGTTGGGGGGAACCGGAATTATTCGCACATTCGGAGTCGTTCGTTGATGTTCGGGAGAAGGGGGGAAAAAAACTCGCATTTCTATGCTGGGAGAGTACGATGAAAGATCGTCGGCGATGGAATAGTCGGCAGTTGAGTAGTCCGAAGCCTTGGGGTAGGTCGCAACATTGAAGGTTGTCAGAATGAGAATCAGAAGCGTGCTGAAGTCGTTGGGAGTGGAGCGAACGTCAGGTGGGCGGAAGATTTTGCGTGGTTTGGTGATGGCTGCTTTGTTTGGGGTGGGTTTTGTAGGGGTTGTGGGAAATGTGTTGCCGGCGGTCGCGCAGGTGAATTCTCGGGCGGTTGCACCATTGGGACTTGAGGTGGCTTGGGAGAACAACATTGGCGGAGCTGGATTAGCTCAGGGGCCGCAGAGCATTGTCATCTGGCCGCATTCGAAGGAGCGGCGCGAGTATGTGGATGTGTTTGTGGGGAATCGGTTATTGGAGCGGATTGATGCGAGGCAGGTGGATCGGGAGGCTTTGGACAAGTTGATATTGGAGGGCAAGCCGACGAGTCCGGTACCGGTATTGGGTTTAGAGGGAGCCAAGGCGCGAGCGGACAAGTTGATACAGACGTATGGGGTTTTGGGCAAGAAAGCCACGATGCGGACTTTTAGCGAGCCGGTGATCTACATTGTATCGGTTGCGAAGAATGGTGTTGTTACAGCGATTGATGGGGAGTCTGGCGAGTTGTTGTGGCAGAACTCGGTGCCTCGGGCGGACTTGCCGATTTTGGGTCCTGGGGTTTCGGATGATTATGTTGCGGTGATCAATGGGAACTCCTTTTACGGGATGGATTTAAAGACAGGTAATTTGATTAACAATGCTCGGCTTGCGTTTACCCCGGTGGCTGCTCCGACGGCGTTGGAGACTCGGGTAGTTGTGCCATCGACGGAGGGGCGTGTTGTCGGTTATTCGATTGAGAACCCGAACATTGCACCAGTGGTTTTGCGAGCGGGAGTTGAGAATCGCCATGGGGTGACCGGTTCGTTGGACCATGAGTTTTTGGCTTGGAATTCGCAGGGTTCGATGTTTATCGCGCACAACGAGAACGTGCCGAAGATGTGGTCGAAGGTGAATTTGGGAGAGCCGATAGACAGCAAGCCTGTGGCGACACCGCAAGGGTTTTTGTTCGTCAGCAGTTACGGTACAGCGATTCATGCGACTGCGAGTCGGACGGGAACATATTTGTGGCGAGCGAATTTGGGGATGCCGGTGAGCCAGGCACCGGTTGTGAGTAACACACAGGCTTTTGTATTGTCGGACGATGGTCGATTGGTGGCTTTGGATTTGAAGACAGGTGCGCATTCGTGGGTTAGTCATGTTGGGCACGTCGACAGTGTGTTGGGGGTTGGGAAAGAGCATATATACGTCAAGGATGATCATGGGTATTTGAGTCGATTGCGGCTTGCAGATGGCAAGGTGGACGGAGTCAGTAGTTTGTCGGTTGACATGACATTGCCTAACAACATCAACGACCGATTGTTTGTGATTACGCGGGATGGACACTTGAGTTGTTTGCGGGAGGAGGGAGCATTGATGCCGACGATGATCAATGCGGTTGTTCCTAAGGGTGCGGCTAAGCCGTCGGGTGGAAAGCCCTCTGGCGGAGCGGGGCAGAGCAAGCCGGTGGGTGGGGATGATGTTTTTGGGTCACCGAGTGGGTCTGGATCGGGTGTACCTGCGAGTGGTGTGAGCGACGATCCCTTTGGGGCACCCTAGGCTGGTTTAAAAGCTAGGTTGGGGTTGTTATTGCGGTGTTTGGGGACCGCACATCTGTATGATGTAGGGAATTGGGTTGGGCCTACTAAATATGCGTTGAGCTTTTTTCGTGCTCGCGTGGACGATACAATGCCGGGGCTTGGCATTTGAGCGGTTGCAGAGCTGCGTAGCGATGTAGTTTATCCAGCTGTTGCTTGCTTGTGTTTTGCGGGTCAGGCGAAGTGTTGGTGTCTGTAGAATTGGATTTTTTGGCGTTATCACTCGGAGAGACGGAACGTGAGTAGTGCAAACCGCAAGCCTCGGGGTGAGAAGGGGGAATGGAAAAGCAAGTTCGCACGATCGGAGGGTTCTTCGATAGTGAATCGCGAGTTGCCGTATGACTTGACGGCAGAGAAAGCGGTGCTTGGGTGTGTGATACTGAATTCTGAGGTGATCAACGAGTTATCGCTTTTGTTGCGTGCGGATGATTTTTTTGATGATGCCCATCGCATTCTTTATGAGGCGATGGTGGATTTGTTTAATTCGGGCAAGAAGGTTGACGTAGCTTTATTGGTTAATCAGTTGAAGGGTACGGGTCAGTTTGAGTTAGTCGGCGGTGCGGCTTATTTAGCGGAGTTAGCGAATGCTGTCCCGAATGCGGCGCATAGTGTCTATTACGGGGAGATCATTCAGGCGAAGGCGGTGGTACGTCGAGTGATTGAAGCGACGACGGAGATTCTCGAGGAGGCTTACGACGAGTCGACGGATGCGCAGAAGTTGATTTCGAGAGCGGAAGAGAAGATCTTTCAGATTCAGGATGAGAAGACGGGATCGCAGGCTCGGATGGTATCTGACATTTTGACCGAGTCATTGCAACGGATTGATTTGCGTATGCAGGGTCAGCAATTGGCTTCTGGGGTCATGACGCACTTCACAGATTTCGACACGATGACGGGTGGGTTGCACAACGGGGAGTTGATTATTTTGGCGGCTCGTCCGAGTATGGGCAAGACAGCTTTTGCGATGAACATTGCGGAGCAGGTAGCGATGCGAGAGCGAGCACCGACATTGTTTGTCAGTTTGGAAATGAATTCAATTGAGTTGGTGGATCGTTTGCTTTGTTCGGTTGCGAAGGTCAATGGATCGCGGATGCGAGTTGGTACGATTACGCATGAGGAGCAGCAGCGATTGTTGCGTCATGCGGGTGAGATCAGTACATCTCCGTTGTATATAGACGACACGCCGAGTCGGACGGTCAGTGAAATTGCGGCGGTTGCTAGACGGATTACGCAGCAGGAGACGAAGAAGGGGAATCGCGGGTTGGGATTGATTGTGATTGATTATTTGCAGTTGATAGAGCCGGACAATTCGAAGGATCCACGGCAGGAGCAAGTGGCGAAGATTGCGCGTCGGTTGAAGATGTTAGCGCGGGAGCAGAGTGTACCTGTTTTGTGTTTATCGCAGTTGAATCGTCAGGCAGAGGATTCGAAGGATCACCGACCGAGGTTGAGTCATTTGCGGGAGTCGGGAGCGATTGAGCAGGATGCTGACGTGGTGATGTTTGTGCATCGTGAGGAGTATTACCGCAAGCCGGAGGAGGCTGCGGAGGTTGCCGGTCAGGCACAGATCATCATTGCCAAGCAGCGGAATGGGCCGATTGGGGATGTGGACTTGGTATGGGAAAAGAACTATACGCGGTTTCTTAATAAGGCGGCCGAATTCCATGCGGATTTTGCGGCACCTGGTGGGGAATTTTCTATGCCTGGTGGTTACTGAACCCTCTCCAAAATGGGGAGTGCAAGTTATCCTTTGGTGGCTGAGGAAATTGCACTAGGGGTGCAAGGCAGCGGCAATTGACTTGCTTGGATCCGCTCCGGCTGGGGCATGCTTGAGGAAATCGAATCGTATGACATCTCAATGGTCTCCAGAGTCCTGGACGCAGTACACGGCATCGCAGCAGCCGAACTATCCGGATAAGCAGGAATTGGGCCGGGCGGTGGATCAGTTAAGGCGTCTACCTCCGTTGGTAACGAGTTGGGAGATTGATCATCTCAAGGGTTCGATTGCGGCGGCTCAGCGTGGTGAAGCGTGGTTTCTGCAGGGAGGCGATTGTGCGGAGACATTTGATGGTTGTCAGACAGAATCGATTGCGAGCAAACTGAAGTTGCTTTTGCAGATGAGTTTGGTGATTGTTTTTGCATCTCGAAAGCGGATTATCCGTGTGGGAAGAATAGCGGGGCAGTATGCGAAGCCTCGTTCGAGCGATGTTGAAACGATCGAGGGGGTTACATTGCCTTGTTACCGTGGAGACATTGTCAATGGATATGATTTTACGGAAGCGTCACGGGTACCGGATCCGGGGCGGTTATTGCGTGGATACGATCGTTCTGCTGCTACATTAAATTTCATTCGAGCGTTGAGCGAGGGTGGATTTGCGGATTTGCATCATCCGGAAAACTGGAATTTGTTATTCGTCAATGAGGTTAGAGGTGACGTAGCGAAGCGGTATCGGGATTTGGTGCGATCGCTTGGTGACGCATTGAAGTTTATGGAGACGATTCTCGATGGCAGCACGGTTAACGAGTTGCGTCGGGTTGATTTTTTTACATCGCATGAGGCTTTGTTATTGCCATATGAGTCTGCGTTGACGCGACCGAGCATTCGTGGGATTGGTCATTACAACATGGGTACTCATTTTCCATGGATTGGTGAGCGGACACGATCTTTGGGTGGGGCGCATGTGGAGTATTTTCGTGGAATTCGAAATCCGATTGGTGTGAAGATTGGAGCGAAGGTAACTGCGGAAGAATTGTTGGAGTTGATTGAGCGTTTGAATCCGGAGAATGAGCCTGGTCGATTGACATTGATACATCGACTGGGTCGGTCGCATGTGGAGTCGAAGTTACCGGGGATGATTGAGGCGGTTCGTCGGTCTGGTCGGACAGTGTTGTGGGTTTGTGATCCGATGCATGGCAATACGGTAAGCACAGCGCATGGTCGCAAGACGCGTCGGTTTGATGATGTGGTAGACGAGTTGCGATTGTCGTTTGCGATTCATCATGCTTGTGGATCGCATTTGGGTGGTGCGCATTTGGAGTTAACGGGGGACAACGTAACGGAGTGTGTGGGTGGATCACGAGGATTAACGGAATCGGATTTGGAGTCGGCTTATGAGACCCAGGTTGATCCTCGTTTGAATTATGAGCAGGCTTTGGAGATTGCTTTTGAGATAGCGGGTAAGCTTACGGAGTCGCGAGCGCCCTAGGGTTTGTTTTTTGGTAGGCGAGAGCGATACGAATCAGAGAGTAGGGGATTTTCTCTTGTAGTTCTTCGTAGATTGGTTTGAGGCGTTCGGCTCCGACTTTTGCGGCGACGGTACAAATTTGGGTATAGGTATCATTGGAGAGCCAAGGGGAAACATCGCGGATTTCGTTCGCGAGGATGGCATCGGTGAGATAGTTTACGACGGTACTTTCTGTGATGTTGCCGATGGCGGCGATTTGTGCCAAGGATTTTTTTTCTTGGAAGAGTTGCGTATAGCGGGTACGTTGTGGTGAATTTTGGAATTGAAATGTTTGGTCCATCGGAACATTTTTGAAATCGCAATACGACTGAATTGCGTTGATTATTTCTTTTCCGTGGATACGAAGTTGGTGTTCACCGATTCCGGTAATGGTTCGCAGGGATTCGATTTTGGATGGGCGGATAGCGGCGAGTTCTGCGAGTACGCGGTCGGAGAACAGGACGGATGGGGCAACTTGGGATTTCAAAGCCGTTTCGTGGCGCCAGGTTCGCAGTCGATCGAAGAGACCTTGGTCGTAGCGGAAGCGAGCCAGGGATTTCTCTGGTGAATCGTTGATGGGGCCGGCTAGTCGGGCGAGAGCTGGGTTATCGTTTCCGAAGAGAATCCCTTTAGCTTTTGGACCGAGTTTCAGGACGGGGTAAAGGTCGCCGGAGGATTGCAGGGCGCCGAGTCCGATGAGTTGTTCGATCCAGTTGCGAATTTCCTTTCGAGAGTGGTCTTTGAGAATACCGAAGGTGCTGAGGGCTTGGTGATTTCGATTTTTGATTTCGGTGCTATTCGATCCGGCGAGCACATCGCAGATCGCTTGGATGCCGAAGCGTTCACCCATATGGTGGACACAGGAGAGTATTTTCTGCGCGAGGACTTTGGCGTTTTCAACGACATCGATTTCGCCGAGGCAAAGATCGCAAGCGTTGCAATTGTCTTGGGGGTAGTTTTGACCAAAGTATTCGCTGATGGAACGGTGTCTACAGCATGGGGTTTTACAGAAAGTGACGAAGGATTCGAGGAGTTTCAATTGGGTGTTGAGCCATGATTCGGGGGCTTTATTTTCGGCAGATGATTTCACTATGATATTTCGCATGGTGTGAACATCTCGCATGGAGAATAGGAGTACGCATTCGGACTTCAAACCGTCGCGACCGGCTCGTCCGGTTTCTTGTTGGTAGCTTTCCATCGACTTGGGTATTGCGGTGTGGATAACATATCGGACGTTTGAGCGGTCGATACCCATTCCGAATGCGATAGTGGCAACAACGACATCGACTTGTTCTTTCATAAACGCATCTTGAGCTTTTTGTCGTTCTTCATTGGTAAGACCAGCGTGGTAACCGACGGCACGGTAACCGAGTGATGTAAGAGCAGCAGCGAGGTCATCGACATCGGATCGTTTTAGGCAGTAGATAATTCCACCGACGGTGGGAGTTGGTGTAGTTGATTGGGATTGGCCGTTCGATGCGATGGAGTTTTGGGTTGAGGAGTGTCGATCGATGATAGTGCGGCATTGGTTGACGATATCGCCTTGGGGGATGATTCGGTAGGTGAGGTTTGGTCGATCGAAGGAGTTCACTGAAACGTTTGGTTTTCGAAGTTGCAGTTGTTCGATGATATCTTTTTGAACATGCGTGGTAGCGGTTGCGGTAAGAGCCATCATGGCGGCATTTGGGAAGTATTTTCTCAGGGTTGCGAGTTGGCGGTATTCTGGGCGGAAGTCGTGTCCCCATTGTGAGACGCAATGGGCTTCATCGATTGCGATGGTATGTACTTGGTTTCCTTGAAAGAGATCTTGGAAATCTTTTTGGAGGGCTCGTTCTGGAGAAGCGAAGAAGAGGCGGAGTTTTTGAGCACGGAGGTCGTTGACGATTTGTCGTTTTTCGGTGGGGCTTGAGGTGCTGTCCCATCGAGCGGCGGGGATACCGAGTTGTTGCAACGAGTCGACTTGGTCCTTCATCAGAGCGATCAGGGGGGATATAACGATGGTCAGTCCACCGCGATAGACTGCGGGTGCTTGGTAGCAGAGTGATTTTCCGCCGCCGGTTGGCATAACAACAAGCGCGTCCTGACCGTTTAGTGCGGCTTGGATCGCTTGATGTTGAGAGGGACGCAGTTCGCTGAAGCCCCATACTTCTTGGAGCATTTGGGTGAAGCGAGTTGGGATAGAATCAGACATAATCAATCCTCCGGAGTTGGAAGTGAGACCGAAACGAGGTGGCTTCTCGCGTGAGAAGCTATTTGGGTCTATTGAAGAGGTCTGCAGTGACACGTCTGGTCACAATGGCAAAAGGGCTCGATGGAGATTTTCGGGCCCAGAGGTGGGATTTCTTTGGGGAATCGTGTGTTTGTTTTATTCCGCCGCGATTATTTATTGAGTTCTTCGATTTTTTTGCGAAGTGCCAATTCGTTTTCTTCGCTGGCCCCGATGTATACGTCGACGATACCTCCGTCGCGATCGATCAGGACGGTGTGAGGGATAGCGGAGACCGCATATTGTTTGGAGACGGAGCCATCGGTATCGAGGACTACGGTGGGGATAGTTTTGAATCGTTCGAGGAAGGGTCGAACACGGTTTTCTGGTTCTTCGAGGTTTACCAGAACGAGTTCGACGCCTGCGTCTTTGTATTCTTTGGAGACATCGATCAGGGTTGGGATGGATCGAACGCAGGGGCCGCACCAGGTGGCCCAGAAGTCCAGGATTAGGATTTTTCCTCGCATTTCTTTGAGTCGGAACGGTGTTCCATCGATTTTTTGCAAATCGAATTCGGGGGCTCCTTGGCCGATCAAACGCATTTGTGGTGTATCGCTTGGTCGGTCATTCGGTTCGTCGGATTCGTTGACATACTTCGGGTCTGGAGCATGTTGCAGTTTCCATTTGCCGTACCGACTGCGGGAGGCATCGATGCTGATGGCATCGCCGAGTGAGACACGAAGAATGCTATTCCAGGGGAGAGAGCATTCTCCGAGTTGTGGGTGGTTTCCGCGTAGTTCGTTGTTATCTACAGAGGTTGGAATCAGCGAGACACGAGCACCTTGATCCAAGATGACTTGGTAGGCAGCGAGGGTGTTTGTTTGTGGTTCTGCAGGGTTGGTCTGAGTATCAGGTTCGTCAGTAGAAGGTTCTTCTGAGGTTGGGTCTGATGGTGCTGGATCGAGTTTGGGGGCAGGGTCGAGAGCGATCAGTTCAGCGATATTCTTTACGGGTATGGTTCGAGTTTCGCCACGAATATCGATAGCGAGTTCATCGCGATCAAAGTTAACAAGTTGTCCGCGGAGGAGGTCACCGTCTCGGGAGACGACAAGGTGAGTGGGAGGGTTTGTACGTTGCAAGCGTGGTACTGTCAGCATTCGATTGCGAGAGGTTCGATCGATTTTATCGATCCCTCGGTAGTCGAGGAATCGAATTCCTCGCACGAGATCTTGTTGGATAGATTGTTTGGGGAAGAGTGGTGATTGGAAATAGACTTCGAGGTCGTTCCCGCGTTGGATGGTTGCGGGGAAGCAATCTCCGGAGAAAAGAAAGAGGCTAGGGTCTTCTGGTTTGAGTGGTTTACCGAAATCGTTTTCGCTTGAGGGGGTATCCGCTCGTAGGCTTGCTAGTCCGTCGTTCGTTTTTGGTTTACGAGTTCCATCGGTATTGGGTTGCGTCAGTAGTGGTTCGATTGCGCCATCGGAGGAAGGGTTGATGGGTACGGGCTCAAGTGCGAAGCGAGGTAGCCAGGTGAAGGTATTTTGTTCTTCGGTAATTTTTGCGACGCTGACGACTTTCCCCAGCGAGATGACTTCATCGGTCACTAAGCGTTGAGCGATCCGTTCGCGGCTAGATTCCAGATCGCTATTTGCTTCTGGTGGCAGAGGGGAAGCAGTTCGGCTAATTTGTTTGATTTGCGAGAACGGGAAGCGGAGAGGTTTGTTGGTTACGGTGATAGCGACTCCGGATTCGTTGTTTTGCAGGTAGCTTTCGATGGATTCGGTAGCGAAGCGATGTCCGTTGGTTAATTCGATGCTGGTGAGTGCTTTGGAGTTTTGTGGGTTATTGGTGGGGGCAGGGAATTCGATACGTTCGATTTCGGAGAGTTGTAGTTCGATGGGCGCACCGTTGCCACCTTGGACGCGTATGTTTGGGTTCGCTGTGGAGTTATTTTGGTTTGTAGTTTGTGTATCTGTATTATTTTCGTCTGGTGGGAGGATATCACCGAAGAATGTACCACGGCTTGCGGTCATCCATTCGATTTGTTTTGTTCCTTCATCACGAGCTTCGGAGGGAAGTGCGAAGGCGCTGCGTGAGATTCGCAGGTCGCGAAGGGTCAGTACACCGAGGGCGGTATTGGTGAAGCTGACTTTGGTTCGTCCGACGAGTTGTTCTTTTGGATTTCCTCGCAATCGTCCTAGGACTTGGTTATCCCGCATTAGGACATAGATCCCTTTGTTGGCATCGCAGAGCAATTTGAGTTTGAGTGCTTGTTCGTCTTCGTAGGGGATTTGGATGGTGGAGACGTCGGCATCTTTGGAGTTTTCGAGGAGTAGGGTGACGTTGAGGATTTTCCGGTTCTGCAATTTGCGAACTTGAAGTTCCATGCGTCTAGGTTCACCGAGTGTGAGCCACCAGTTAGGTGAGTTTTGGTCCCAGGCTACATCGATATCGATGGTGGCCAGTTCGGGAAGGTTGGTCCATTGGGCGATGGTGGTGCCGCTGGTATCGGTAGCGATTTCACCTGCTTTGAGGTACCACTTCGTTGCGCGTCCGTTGCGCGTTGCAGGAAGAACTTGTTCCCATTCTTTAGCATCGAGAACTTGGACGGCTTGATTATCTTTTGTGAGTATTCGAATAAGGTAGCGGAGTTGGCTACGTGGTAGTTGGAGTTTTCCGATACCTTGCACATCGAGTTCGATTGCTTCGTTGGAAATAGAGACGAGGTTTCCGCTGAGGACTTCTCCATTGTCTAGTTCGGCGTAGAAGAGTTGATTTTTGGTTTCTTCGGCGGGTTGGGGAGCTTCGTCTGTAGTTTGGTTTTGGGAAGCTGCGTTTTGGATGAGTTGGACGGAATCCCAAGGAAAGGGGATGGGAGCGAGGAAGCTTGGGCTCTGCCAGAGAACTGAGTTGGGTTGTTCGTTTTGCACCCAAGTACCTCGATACGTATCACCTCCTTGGAGGCGTAGTACGCTCAGTGGGGATTTTTCTTGGGTGGTTTGTGGGAAGGAAATCGTGCAGAGAGTGTGTGCAACGAGGATGCTGGTGATAACAGGGATCAGCAGGCGGGTAGTTCGCGGGAGTGAGGTCAATGAGTGGTGACCAAGCATGATATCGTTAGCGTTCGTAGATAGGTAGGAATCGAAAGTTCAGAGCGAGGGCGAGGAGTGACATGCTGGTAGCGACGGGTGCGCCGTAGTTACCATCGAAGTGTCCGTCGCTGCGTTGTTTTTCTTTTAGGTCTCGGATGAGTGTTTTGTTCCATTTTTCCCAAGCGGCGATATCGGATTGAAACAGTGCTTGGGCCTTATAGTAGGCCGTGTATTCGCCGTAGTGATCGCTGACTTCGTTAGAATCGAGTGATTTTAGGTAGGACGAGGTGGCTTTGTATTCTTTAAGATCTTTTCTGCCTGAGATGCTGTAGACGAGTGTTGCGATGGAGACGCGTGCGGGAGAGGAATCGAAGCCACCTAATCCACCGGCGTAAGCGACTTGTCCGCTGGAGGAAGTCATTGAGGTGAAGTATTCGATGGCTTTGTCGATCGATTTGTCTGGTACTTCGATACCTGCGTTTCGGGCTGCGAGCAGACCGACCATAACGGAACCGGAGACGGAGGTATCGGCATCAGAGGCGTCTGGGGAGTATCGCCAAGCTCCTAGAGTGTTTTTGTTTTGGCTTGTGATAGCCGTTCGCACTGCGAGTTCGAGTGCTTCGCCGATCGATCGGTGTTTTCCTTCTTTTCGAGTGACACCGTCCCATAGGCGTCGTTCGTCGACAGCGCCATAGGCTTCTGCGAGCGCGAGCATTGCGAAACCGTGGTGGTACATGCTGGAACCCAGGTAGCCGGTTGAAGCGTTTTGGTCTTCGATGATAGCACGGATACCTTTTTTGATGATTTCGTTGTGCATCCCGTAGTTTGGATCTTCGCCGTAAGCGAGGAAAGCCATGGTTGCGAGTCCGGTGACACCGGGTCCGCTTTCGCCACCTTTCCAGCGACCGGTTGCGTCTTGATTATTTTCGAGCCATTGCAATCCTCGTTCGTAAATTTCGCGAACATCTCTGGGGACAGCTTGGCCTTGGAATGCATTTTCTCGCAGTGGGTTTTGTGCGAGAGATGGGTTCACATGTAGCAGTAGGGTGACCGAGACGAGTGCAAGGAGTCTGCTGTGTTTGTGGAGAAAGGAGCTTATAGCGACCCACGAGAGGCGTTGTGGGTAAGGTGACTTGATGTTGTCAATTAGTTCCATGGTTTATTTGGCAAAAGGGCCAGGGATGATGCTACTCTGGAGGATTTGAGTCAATGAGTTGCGTTGATGTATTGCGCCGCGGTGGATTGATTACCATTCTTCGCCGAATTCACGAACGACGAGTTGCAGTTCATCGGTGGTTTCGAGGGGCTTTTTCAGTTCAGCGATTTGTTCGTTGGTGAAGAGGTTTTGTTTTTCTTTATCGGGGAAGGATTGGAGTGTTTGCCAAGCGCGTTCGAGGGTTTTCCAGCTTTCGGGTTGAGACTGGGTATAGGGTAGAAGTTTTTCGCGTTGTTTGGAGGTGAGGCCAAGACGTCTGGAGATGCGTAGGACTGTTTCGAGGCGAACTGTTTGTTCGCGGTATTCCGTCCGTTTTTCAGCTTCGTTTTTTATGGCTGTTTGTTGGGTTTCGGAGAGGTTCGTTGAGAGGACTTTTTGCCAGAGGAACGGGTCTGTTTTATTGAGCATCCGGGGTTGGTATTTTTGAGTAAGTTTGTGGATGCGGTTGTAGAACTCTTGATATTCTTCTTGGGTTGGATTGCGTGGTGCTTGAGAAGCTAGAGTAAGGACTTCGGTTTTGAAGCGTTGGATTTCTAGGTCGGCAGTGGCTTGTACTTTTTCTCGGATAGATTCATCGAGGCCGCAGATGAGTTCGATTCGGTTCAGGGAGATACGAGCGCGTCTTCGTTGGAATTGTTCGAAGGTCGATTCGGAGCCACCGAGTTGGCTATAGATTACATCGATCCATCGATCGGGATCCATCGCGAAGTTAACCATTGCGTTTTTGGGTGGGGGCGGATTGTCGTCTTCTGGTTCAGGAGAATTGCGATCGAAGATGCGGGGGATTTTTTCAGATGCGTTGTTATCTTCGGTTTTTTTGTCAGCGATGTTTGGTGCTGTTTGTGGATTGGGTTGGTTCTTGTTTTTTGGGTCTTGGGCGTAGCCGAGGGAGGTCATCATTGCGATCGCAGTAAAGATCGCAGTAAAGATCGCAGTGAAGATCGCAGTGGACTGCAGAATGAAACAAGTGTGATGCTTGGTGAAGAGGGGATGCATCATGGTTTTTGTCCTGCGGGAGTGACTGCTTCGATGGAGATCGATTGATCGCTTTCTACCCCTGCGACTTCGAAGCGTTCGTTGAGGCTTTTGGAGGGTAGGTCGGTCGCGCCGCCGGAGGTGTAGTATTCTTGGCGAAGGGCGTTCGGGTCGCTACCAGCGGTGCGTTGGGATTCGCTGAGGATGGAGCTGATCCAAGCGAATTTGGTTTCGGGGGTGGTACCGTGTCGGTACATAACCCACCAAGCTTCTTTCCAGCGATCGAGGAGAAGTTTTTCGGCTTCTTGCATTTGGGAGGAGGAGAGTCCGTATTTGCGTTCGGCGTCGGCGACCATTTTTCCGATCACCACTCGTCGACGGAGGGTATTGCGGCTCTCGATTTCTTCGTCCCAAGCTTTTTTCTGGTCTTCGGAGAGGGAGGTGGAGGCTTGTACCCAGGCTCTGACTGCGTTTTCAACGCGAAATTCGAAGTCGACACCGCCGCGTTGGTTCGATTCAGCGTAGCTACGGAAAGTGGATGCGAGTTTAGACTTCCACTGGGATTCGATGGCATCGACAAGTTCTTTGGCTTGTTCGGGGTTGAGTTTGCAGACGCTGTGGACTGAGTGTAGTTCTTGTTGGATTAGACCCCGGGTCCAGCGTCTGGCGGCGAGGTCTTTATCGTTGAGAGCAGGTGCTGGTGCTGCTGCGACGACGGCAGCACGGATTGCGGGTCGGAGTTGGATTGCTGGTAGGACTTGGGCGTAACCAACGTTGTTATGCAGAGCGAACGTGCATAGCAGTGAGCCGCCTAAGCAAAACAGATTGCGGGCTAGCGAATTGTTCATAGCTAGGGTTAGCGAGATCATTGTCGTCGGTCGATCTTTTCGAAGTATTGATCAAGCCCGTAGCGGAATTCTTCGGGGAGGGTGGAGGTGGAGGTGCCAGTTGTTTGTTCGATGCGGTGATCTTCTCGGAGTTCTTTTTCGTTGACGCCGGGACCGACCATAGCGATTGCTGCATCGGAGGTGTCACCGGA
The DNA here is from genome assembly GCA_040373655.1 of Pirellula sp. Taxonomy (GTDB): domain Bacteria; phylum Planctomycetota; class Planctomycetia; order Pirellulales; family Pirellulaceae; genus JBKCUI01. Next base: position 23,148 of record JBEICB010000022.1, read on the forward strand.
ACCACCGCCACCTGGGTTTGCACCACCGCCACCACCGCCACCTTTAGGATTGACGCGTTTGCTGGAGAGGAGCAGTTCGATGGCTTCGGTTTCAGCGGCGACAGCGGCTTTACCTGTATCGGGTCGTTTGAGGATGCTAGCTGCATCGTTCATAGCGAGTTCGACTTGTTGCATGAGTTCGATTTCTTTACCGAATTCTTCGTCTGCATTGGGAAGTGCGGCGATGCGATCAGCGACAGCAGAGATGCGATCGCGAAGTTCGTACTGAGACTTCCCGAGTTCTTGGACGGACTTTTGATATTGTTCTGTGGGAGCGGCTGGTTTGGCTTGTTCTGCGACGCGTGTACGTTCGCGGAGGTTCATTTCCCCTTCGAGTATTTGCATGACTTCCAAGACGATAGATGGAGGTAAGGAGCCTTTGGATTTTCCGCCTGGGCATTGTCCTTTGGCTGCTGGGTCGACGAGATCTTCGGCCCATCGGTCGAAGGTATCGGACCAGAATTCGGCTTCGGCGATTGCGATACCTTGTTGTTCGATGACTTCGGAGGATAGTTTTCTCAGGCCAGCCATGGGATCTTCTTTTTGGATGTCATCGAGAACATCGCGGAACTTGACCATAGGTCGACGTTCGTGGAAGGCTTCGAGGTCATCGATGATTTGTCCGACGTTGTTCAGAGCGTTGTTTTCGCGAGCGGAGAGTTGTTCGAGGGTTTCTCGGTCTTCGGATTTGAAGCGTTTGGCGCGAGTGCCGAAAACATTTGGAACGGTGCTGCTAACGGAGTCGGCCACAGCGATTTGTTCTCTAGCTGCGGCTTTGAAGCGTTTGACGAGGGTGCTACCTTCGAGGTTGGCCATGACTTTGTTGAGTTCGTCGGAGACTTTGTCAAATTCTTCGAGAAGTGCGAGTTGTTGTTCGACGGCTTGATCGATGGCTTCTGGGGATTCGGGCTGTTTTTGATCGTTTGATTTTGGTTTAGCGCCGGTGAGAGTGGTGGTAGGTAGTCCGAGGCTAGGGTTTGAGGGTTTCTTTTTGGCGGGGTCTTCTTCGTTGGCAACGTTTTGGTTTGGTTGTTGTGTGGATTCTGCATCAACGACACGAGGGGTATTTGGGGACGGTTTGTTTTTATCGTCTTCTTGTTGACTAGAAGAGGGGTCACCTGCGGAGTCATTGCGGTTGGAACCTGCGATTTTTGGAGGTTCGGTTGGCTGAGTGTTTTTGGTTGGATCCGCGTTCTTTGCTGCTTGTTTGAGGAGATTGGCAACGGATGGCATTCGGCTGGCGGAGATTTCTTTGAGGATCTTTTGCATTTCAGCCCATTTTTCGAGGTGACCGACACCTATTTCGGAATTGCGGGCGGCTTGGCGAAGGAGGTCTTCCCCGCGTTGGGTGAGGTTGGAGAGTCGTCGGGCATTTGCAGCTTCTGCGGAGGCTTGTTGTTCGATTTGTTTGACGACTTCGGGGTTTGCGAGTTGGTCTTCTGCGAGGCTACGGAGTTTTTTGTTTGTTTCGAGGAGTTGCAATTCGCGGTCTCTGACTTCGAGAGCTTCGCGTTGCCATCGATTGAATTGTTGGAGGACCCAGAGGGCGTGGTCGGATGGGTTGAGAACCATCAGGAGGAATGGGTTGGAGTAGATGCGTTTTCTTCCAGGAAGGAAGTCTTCGACGAATACTCTGACTTCGAGAGCTTGTGGTTCGATGCCCAGTGCGCTTGCTTGGAAGACTGCATCAGCATCCACGCGTTGGCTATCTGCGCCACCAGCGATGAGGATTTGTTCGCCTTGTGTTTGTTTGGGTGCTGTAGCGCCTTCTGCGGTACGCCATTCGAGTCCGATTTGTTTTACGCCGAAGTCATCGGCTGCATGGACTTGGAATTTGACTTGTTCGGATTCGAGGAGGACTTTTGCGCGAGGCATACCTTCGGTGTAGACGGTGGGTTCTTCGTCGGGTCGGATGGTGACGTTTAGTGGGAAGGGGGATTTGGCGGAGAGGCCAAGGTGGTCGGTCCAGCGGACTGAGTGTGTGGCGGTTTGGCTATCTTTGAGTGGATTGGAGTCGAATCGCTCGGCCGATACATTCAAGTTTTGCGAATCGAGGGTTACGGCTTGGAGTTCTCGGGATGCTTGTCCTTCGAGTGTGTAGCTTGCGCCTTCGACGAGCGTAATTGCTCCGCTACGGACGTCTTTGGTGATTGTTTCAGGTAATTGAAGGTATTCAGGAAGTTGGATTTTTGCTGCAGCGGCGATGAGTTCAGGTCTGGTAGTTGGTTCGATATCGATGGAGGGGGTAGCATCACCGATGCGTAGTTGTGCTTTGGCGTTTCGAATCATGGGTGGTAATTCGAACTTGTAGGCATCCGCTTGCAGGGTGCTTTCGATGGGTGGTAAGCCTGGGAGCCAGAGTTTTGCTGAGGCGGGTTTCCAGGTGGTATCTTTGGTAAGTGGTACGGAGAGAGTGATGGATTCGCCGTGAGGTACGATCCATTGCTGCGGAAGTTCTGAGACTTTTGCGAAGGTGAAACGATCGATTTTGCTCCAAGGGGAGAGAAAGCGGGCCCAAGCGTTTGAAGTTGCGGCGGGGTAGAGGAGACCTAGTGCGAAGGTTGCGGCGGCTAGTAGGCCTGCGACGCTGAGCCATCGTTTGTGGTAGCTTTTGGGAGCAGCGGCAGTGAGGTCTTGTTTTGCAGCTACGGAGGCGACTTGGTCGAGTGCAGCGCGACAGAGTGCGGGGGAGCGTTTTTGTTCTTGTGGATTGGAAGCCAGTTCGATGGCGCTTAGGAGTGAGTCACCGAGTGAAGGCAATTTGAGGGTCATCAATTTGGCGAGGGACGCATGGGTACGATAGCGAAGGATCCATCGTTCGATCCACCAAGGGAGCGTTGCGATGCTTAGTGCGGAGGCTGTCCAGATGGACCATCGGGCCCATGAGGGCATGTCGATCCATCGATCGAGGGCGAAGACGACAAGGAATCCTGTAAGGATACCGGCGAGAGCCATCCCGACGCTTTCCATGACCTTGGTGCTTCGCAAGTGTTTGCGGAAGGCTTGGAGTTGACGGTCGAGGGAGTCGGGAAGTTGGATATTTTTAGTTGGGATGTCGCTCATTGGTTCCAGCACTTTCCTGTCAGGCAGTGGTAGAGGCGGCTATCAGTGTATGTCCGTGGTATTTCGCATGTTTGTAGAACAGCGAAACTGGACAATTGAATTGTCGGATTGTGGATACTTCGGCAGAGTAAGTATATCCGGAAAGGAGCGTAATTTCACCGAATCCCCGTTGAATTCCCGGGTTTAGGGGGAAGGAAGAGGGGGAGTTTTGTACCTAGTTTTGGCAGGCGACAGGTGTGGGTGTAGGGTTGGCTTACTGGGCCGCTTCGGATTCTGCTTGTGCGTAGAATTTTTTAGCGAGTTCGTAGGCGGTTTGAGCCGCCGGTAGTTCGTCTGGGCGGATTAGAGGGGATTTCTTTTTCCAGCAGACTTCGACGGCTTCGCGGCACCACTGTGCGCTTCGTTTATTGGCGCGGATTTCTTTGTCGGCGACGTGGACAAAGATTGGGTTGGAGTGGAGGCTTGGGAGGATTCGCAGGGCGATCCAACTGGATTTCTCGATTTTGAGATCCCAATTCAGATCATTCCATTGTCCGTCGGCTTCGATCATTTGGGTGCTGTGGACTTCGCCGTTGACGATGAGTTCCACGGGTACTTTTCGGGAGGTTCCAACACGGCTACGTTCGATATGCCAATAGGGTTTTTCGTCGAGTCGTCTCGTTGCGATGGACTTGCCCGAGGGTGTTTGTTCGGCGGGTAGCAAAGCTGTGACGGTGGATTGGACTTGGACGTTGGAGGGTTGTGCGAGGCGCAGTTCGCTCACTTTTCCTGTGGGGTCGGTGTGTCCGAGTTTGGATCCGTTGGCGGAGAAGAGCTTGAGGTGGCTAGCACCATCTCCGACGTAGCTTTTACCATCGAGGAGGCCTTGGACCCATTGGTTGTAGGATTTGGGAAGTTTGGGATCCATTTCGACGTAGACTCTTCCGAGTCCGACACGTTCGCCGTAGATGCAGGGGAAGTCGGTTTCGCCGCTGATACGTGTTTTCAGCCCTGTGTTCAGTACGTGGTACCAGATGTTGAGTTCCCAGATGGCGGGGGTATCGACGGTGCTGATAAAGTCGCAAGCGTTATTTGGTGCGGCGACGATGTATTCGTTCGCGCCGATTCCGTCGAAGGGAGGCATTGCGTAGTCGGGTAGTCGATCTGCGGCGCGTCCGGGGATTGCGCCTGGTTTTGTTCCGCCCCAGGTATTTGGAAGAGGGCCGCGTGAGCCGTCGGGCATGTAGTCTGGCAGGGCTAATCCCCAACCGCTGTGGCTATAGCCGACGATACCGCCTTGTTCTTGTCCCCATTTGAGGATGGGTAGGGTCCAGGTGGGCCAGTCTTCGATTTTTTTGGTATTGGGGTAATCGTCTTCGACTAGGTTGAGCAAGCAGAGGTGTCCGGCGTGTGAGGAGGGGAAGCCGCTGACTTCGACGTCGTACCTCATGAGGTAGTCAGTTCTTGATAGTTTGGAAACTTTGCCGTCGAAGAATTGTTTTTGGTGGTACCAGCAAGGTCCCCAGCTAAGGACGCACCCGACGTTTAGATCTTCGCCGGTGATATGTCGCATCATGTCTTCGGGGGAGACGCCTTGGGTTGGATTTTCGTAATGCGCGCATCCAGCGGCGTGAACGTGATGATCGCCGGAGAACCAGCCGAGGTTTGCCATATGTATCCAGCGTTTGAGTTCGATGGAGATCGGTGGCGGGTCCCCTTGCTCGGGCACTTGGATTTCCATTTTTGTTTCTAGGTATTCTGGTCCACGTGAAGCGGTTACGGTGTAGGTACCGGCGGGTAGGGTGACGTGTTCACCGTCTTCGCGATAGATTTGTGGATGGAAGAAGAAGTCGGGAGCGAGTCGTCTGGCTGGATTTGGGTAGACACGACCTTGTTTGTCTTGGATGAGTAGAGCGCAGATAGTTTTCTTTCCGTCGTGATCTTTGATATGGATCGGTACAACTTGGCTGGGGACTGCGCGGAATAGGATTGGTACTTCGCTGCGGAATCCCAAGTCTTGGGTTCCTTGTCCGACATCGAAGGCGAGGGTTGCTTCGCGCATACCTTCGTCACGGCTGTAGAGTTGAATGATTCGGTATTCAACTTTTAGGCCGTAGAGGTTTGCGACCATTGGTTCTTGGATGGGCAGGGCGATATCGAGCCAGCGTCGTGCAGCTTCGGTCGGGGTGATTTTGATTTCGGGTGCAGCAGCGGAGGTACTTTGGCGAACCATCGCTTGTGCTTGTGGGCTTGAGCATCGCAGTGGAGCAGTGACTCCGGCATCGTTGATGACTTTGATCAAGAAGGTTCGCCAACCTTTTTCAAAGAGTTGTTTATTCGCAGGTCCGGCAGCGGCTTTGACTCGGCTTTCGGGATTGATGGAGACAACGGTAACGCACAGTGGGTCGAGTAGTTCTTGGAGTCGTTTGCTGACGGCAGGGTCGTCGGGGTTTTCACGCAGGGCCATACATTCTTTTTCGATCGCTTGTGCGAGTGGTTCTCCGAGGAACCGGAGGGCTTCGGTCAAGCGTTGTACGGAAGCTTCGAGGGGTTGGCGCGGGACATCTGTAACCACCTCGCTGTTAGTGTTTTGCGAACTTGCGATTTCTTGTGTGAGTGGATGAGGGTGGGCGACAGGGAGGCAATACAAAGTCAGGGCTAGAGCCAGAGCGAGTTGTTTGAATAGGGACATGAAGAGCGGCTTGAGGTGGGATTCCAGCATATAAGAGTTCCAGAGTCATAGATGACGAGGAGTTAATAAGACTTGATTGCATTGTAGCAGGAATGGGGATAGGAATCCTTGCTCGTTTATTCTTGCTTATTTACATCATGTCGACAGGATCGATATCGATGAGGTAGAGGATGCCTTCGGGTAGTTTGGTATTCGCTTGGAGTTGTTGAAGGACAGAGTGGAGCAGACCGGGTTCCGGTGAGAGGAGCATGGCGTGGTAGCGGTAGCTACCTCGTAGTTTTGGGATAGGGGGCAGCGAAGGGCCGAGCACGCGGGCTTTTCCGCCCGCTTTTTGGACTAATCCGCGTGCGCGTGTGACGAAGCTTTCGGCAAATTCTTCGACATCTTGTTGTTTTTCTCCGCGAAAGATCACGCGAGCGAGGAATCCATAGGGAGGGTATCCGAAGGGTTGTCGGTGTTCGAGTTCGAGGGTTGCGTAGCCTATGTAGTCGTGTTTGCAAGCGGCGACGATTGCGGGGTGATCAGGGGAGAAGGTTTGAACGAGGACTTCGCCTGCACGATCTCCGCGGCCTGTTCGTCCGGCGACTTGGGTGACGAGTTGAAAGGTTTTTTCGCCAGCGCGGAAATCGGGAAAGTGGAGCGTGGTGTCGGCTTGGATGACACCGACGAGCAGAACGTTTGGGAAGTCTAGACCTTTTGCGATCATTTGGGTGCCGAGCAGGATTTTTGTGCGACCGGAGCGGAACTCGGTAAGCGTGCGTTCGTGGCTACCTGGTTTGCGCATGGTATCGGAGTCCATTCGCGAGATACTCACGTCTGGAAACATTGCTTGGACTTCTAGTTCTAGTCGTTGGGTACCCAAGCCTGAGTATCGGATACCTGAGTGTTGGCATTTTGGGCATTGGTTGGGTGCGGCGACGGTATGGTCACAATAGTGGCACATCACTTTGTTTCCATCGCGGTGGAAGGTCAGTGGCAGATCGCAGTCTGGGCATTCGAGAACGAAGCCGCATGAAGGGCATTGAACTCGAGTGGAGAATCCTCTTCGATTTAGCAGAAGGATGATTTGACCATCTTCTTCGCTCAATACACGTTTCATGGCTTGAACGAGTGGTTGCGAGAGGCTACTGCGTTGCACGTCGATACGGTTGACACGAAGGTCGATGGTACGAACTTCGGGCATAGGTCTGTTGAGAATTCGTCTTGGGAGGGACACCAGTTTGTACTTCCCTGATTTGGCTCGGTGGTAAGTTTCTAGGGAGGGAGTCGCGGAGCCGAGGACAAGAGGTACTTTTTCGAGGAAAGTTCGATGGATTGCCACATCGCGAGCGTGGTATCTGGGGATTTTGTCTTGTTTGAAGGAGTTCTCGTGTTCTTCGTCGAGGATGACCAAGCCGAGTTGTGGAACTGGTGCGAAGATTGCGCTTCGGGGGCCTACGACGACTTGGACTTCACCGCTAGCGATTCGGCGCCATTGGAAGTTGCGTTCGGGGCCACTCATGTTGGAGTGGAGGACGGCGACGGATTGAAATCGGTTTTCAAATCGGCTGCGTGTTTGTGGAGTTAGGCTGATTTCGGGAACAAGGACGATGGTTTGTCGACCGAACTGGATGGTTCGCTCGATGGCTTGCATGTAGACTTCGGTTTTACCGCTACCTGTGACACCGTGCAGAAGGATGGTGGAGTGTTCGGAGGAGTCGAGAGCGGAGAAGATGGTTTGCAGGGCGATGCGTTGATCGGTGGTCAGTGCTGGGGGTAATCCACCTTCGACATCTCGTTTGGAGTTGTCTGCTTCGTAGGCCATGACCCGTTCGGTGAAGGCTTCAATGAATCCTGTTTCGCGTAGTTTTTTGATAACACCTTCGGAGCACTGCGCGAGGTTTCTGAGTTGTTCTGCTGAGAGTGGTTCATCGGCGAGGATGAGTTGTTGGAGGGTATGTCTTTGTTTTGCGGGTAGGGTAGCTAAGAAGGCGTCATCGGATGCGAGGTCGGTGGGTCGGAGCAGCAGTTGGTTTCGGGTTCCTGCGCCAGCGCGGACACCTGCTGGTATGACGGCTTCCATGACTTGGCCGGCCGGGACGAGGTAGTATTTGCTCATCCACCGAACGAGTTCGATGAGGTTTGGGCTGCAGAGTGGTTGTTCATCGCAGCATTGGAGAATGGGTTTAAGGGTATGTGGTCGGTTTTGTGAGGTTTCGACTTCGAGCACGTAGCCTGTGATTTCGCGATCCCCTTTTCCAAGGGGTACGACAACCCGCATAGAGGGGAGGACTTTTCCGGATAGGTCTTCTGGGATGCGATAGGAGTAGGGTCCGAAGGGGGCTTCTGGAAAGACCACGTGGGCGATTGGGGTGATCGACTGCGCATCGAGTTCCCAAGGAGTCTCATCGCTCGGAAACAGTTCGCCTTGTCGATGTTCACCCATCGTGCCTGTTATCCTATACGTTTTTCGATTTCTGCGACGACTTGATCGATTCCGATGCGCCATTGTTCCATGGAGTCGCGGTCACGAATGGTGACGGTGCGGTCCACGAGTGTTTGGCTATCGACGGTGATGCAGTATGGGGTACCGATTTTATCTTGGCGCCAGTATCGTTTTCCGATAGCGGATTTTTCGTCGTAGAAAACGTTGAATTTCTTTTTCAGTGCGCCGTAGATTTCTGCGGCGATTTCGGGCATTCCATCTTTCTTAACGAGTGGTAGTACTGCGGCTTTGTAGGGTGCGATTCTTGGGTGGAAACGCATCACGACTCGCGATTCGAACTTTCCACCCGATTCGGAGGATTGGACTTCGTCGTAGGCTTGGCACAGGAATGCGAGCGTAGCGCGATCGGCACCTGCGGAGGGTTCGATGACGTGAGGGATGAAGCGTTCGTTGGTCAGGTCATCTCGGTAGGAGAGGTCTTTACCGCTACCTCGGTGACGTGGTTGTCCTTCTTCGGTTAGTTCGACTTCCAGAGGTCTCTTCTTTGGGTCGAGTTTTCCTTCGGAGTGAGATCGCAGGTCGAAGTCACCGCGGTGTGCGATACCTTCGAGTTCGCCGTATTCGCCTGGTGGGAGGAAGGGGAAGTTGTATTCGATATCGGCGGTGCCACAGGAGTAATGACTGAGTTCGTCTTGATCGTGTTCGCGAAGTCTCAGTCGTTCGCCATCGAGTCCGAGGTCTTTGTACCATTGAAGGCGACGGTTGCGCCAGTATTGGTACCAGTTGGCGGACTGGGCAGGGTGGCAGAAGAATTCGATTTCCATTTGTTCGAATTCGCGGGATCGGAAGGTGAAGTTTCGGGGGGTGATTTCATTGCGGAAGCTTTTTCCGACTTGAGCGACACCGAAGGGGACTCGGATACGGGTCGAGTCGACGACATTTTTGAAGTTGACGAAGATGCCTTGGGCGGTTTCGGGTCGAAGAAACGCTGCGCCTTCTTCGCCGCTGAGAGCACCGACGTAGGTTTTGAACATGAGGTTGAATTCGCGTGGGTCGGTGAGTGTTCCGAGTTCATCGGTATCGGGGCCCAAGGTGTTTGCGCGATCTTCGGCGGAGAGTTTATCCAAGGTCAGCACTCGATCTTCGAGTTGCAATTTTTCGATATCTTTGGATCGAAGGTTAAAGAACTTCAGGGCGCGACGAGCGATGTCTTCTTGTTCTTGTTCTGGTTCGGCCATGGTGGTCACGAAGATACGTTGTGTATCGCGAGAGACCCATCGACCGCGCAGTTGGTCGAAGCGGTATCGTTTTTTTGTTTTGCGGCAATCGACCATGTAGTCATGGAACAGGTCGTAGTGACCGGAGCATTTCCAGACTTGTGGATGCATTATGATGGTGCAGTCCAAGCCGACCATATCGTAGGAGCTGGGAGCTTGTTCTGGCTGGACGAGTTCGTTGTGGTTTTGGCACATGTCCTTCCACCACGCTTCTTTGATATTTCGTTTCAGTTCAACGCCGAGTGGACCGTAGTCCCAGAAACCATTAAGCCCGCCGTAGATTTCGCTGGATTGAAAAAGAAATCCGTTGGCTTTGCAATGCGCAACGAGCTTGTCCATCAAGTTTTCAACTGCCATGGTTTTTTCGACGTGCTAGTTTAGGTAGCACTGATAGTTAAACGAAGTTAAGGAAAATATTTGGTAAGCAAACAGTAGTCGCAGGGTCTCTAGTATAGCAACAGCAACCTAGCGGCCGAATGGGTTGGGATATTGGGTGGTTTTGGATTATGACGGGGAGGGGGAAGCGGAGATAGGTTTTTGGGCTACTAGCACTCGTGGTAGGCCAGCGAGATCTTTCACTTGGCGTACGTCTTGCCAGATTCCAGAGCTTTCGAGTGCTGAGCGGCAAGTGGCGAAGATCATTGGGGAAAGTTCAAAAATGAGCCAGCCGCCGGGTTTGAGGCATTGTGCGCTTTGTGCGATCAATCGTTGGATTACTTCGGTGCCTTGCTCACCGGAGACGAGAGCGAGTCGGGGTTCAAAGTTGCGAACTGATTTGTCGAGTTTTTCGAACTCGGCTAGTGACACATACGGAGGATTGCTTAGGATAAAGTCGCAGGAATTGGGTTCGATGGTCGATAGCAGATCAGCTTCGACACATGAGACGTTGTTTTGGACTTGGTGAAGTTCAACATTTTGGCGAGCGACAGCGAGCGCATCTGTGGAGATGTCGATTGCTGTGACTGCGACGGGCTTCGCGATTCGTTGTGCTTCTTTCGCGATGGTAACAGCGATGCAGCCCGATCCGGTGCAGGCATCAACGATTTGGGTAGGAGGTGTATGTGGGTTTGGCGTGGGGAGTTTTTTCAGGCGATCGAGGCATTCGATAACGATGTGTTCTGTTTCACCTCGGGGGATGAGGCATCGTTTATCGACGAGGAAGGAGAGGGAATAGAATTCTTTTTGGCCTACGAGATATGCGACGGGTTCACCAGCGGCTCGTCGTTTGACGAGTTCGCGGAATACGGCTTTGACTTCTTCGGGTGGTTCTTCGTTGAAGGCTGCGTAGAGATCGATGCGTTTGCATTTTCTTGCATGGGCGAAGAGGACTTCTGCGTCGAGTCTTGCAGAGGGTGATCCGTGTTTCTTGAGATGTTCCGTGGTCCATTGGAGCATGCGCAGAATGGTCCAGGGTTCGTTCTGCGTGGTTTCGGTCTCACTCATACGCGATCACTTCCCTGTTCTATGGATACAGTCCATCTAGTTAATTGCTTTATGCAGCTTCGTCATCTCGCAGCATGGATCGTTCGTATTCCAGCAGTGCTGAAGCGACTGGGGCGAGATCGCCGGTCATGACGTGATCTAGTTTATAGAGGGTCAAGTTGATACGGTGATCTGTGAGTCGATTCTGGGGGAAATTATAAGTGCGAATACGTTCCGAGCGATCGCCGGAGCCGATGAGAGACATACGTTCTTTGGAGCGTTCTTTTCGTTCGGTTTCACGTTTGGCTTCATACAAACGGGTTTTGAGAACGCGGATGGCTTTTGCCAAGTTTTTATGTTGGCTTTTTTCGTCTTGGCATTGCACGACGATCCCGGATTCGAGGTGGGTAAGTCGGATTGCGGATTCGGTTTTATTGACGTGCTGTCCACCGGGTCCTGATGCGCAGAACTTGTCGAGTCGATAATCTTCTGGTTTCAGATCGATTTCGATATCTTCGGGTTCGGGCATTACTGCGACGGTTGCGGCGGAGGTATGAACTCGGCCTTGGGCTTCTGTTTCCGGTACGCGTTGAACTCGGTGTCCGCCGCTTTCAAATTGTAGTTCACGGTACGCCCCATCTCCTTCGATGGAGAGGATGACTTCTTTGAAGCCACCTCGTTCGGAGATGCTTGAGTCCATGACTTCGAACTTCCAGCCTTTAACTTCTGCGTATCGGCGGTACATTTCGAAAAGGTCTCGTGCGAAGAGTGCTGCTTCTTCACCACCGGTGCCGGCGCGTATTTCCATGACGCAGCGGGTACGGTTTGCGTCGTCACCTCCGACGGAGAGTTCGAGGAGATCATCCCATATCTTTTCGCGTTCTTCGCGGATAGTTTTGGATTCTTCTTCTGCCATTTCTCGTTCGTCTGCATCGGTGGAAGCGAGCATTGGAGCGAGGTCGCGGAGGTCGTCTGAGAGTTTTTTGTAACGACGGTATTTCAGTGCGGTTTTGGAGAGTCCGCCGTGTTCGCGAAGGATATTTGCCATACTGCCGGATTCCCCGGCGAGGACCGAGGGGTCGGACATCATTTGCTCGAGTTCGGTGAATCGGGCAAGGGTTTGTTCCATCTGTTCTCGGATTTTCATGATCTTGTGTTCCTGAACTCTCGCTAGTGTAGCGGCTCAGTAGAGGAGAGAAGTTTTCCGACGGAGAGGGTAAAAAAAAACGCCGCAAGTTGCTTGGGCAATCTTGCAGCGCACTGAATTTTAGATTGCCATCGACGCTGGGCTAACACACCAGCCAAACGCGATGGAGTAGCTACTTCTTCTTGGCGGCAGGCTTCTTGTTCGAGAGGCTTGCATAGGTACCAGCAGCGAACTTGTTTTGGAATTTTTCAATCCGGCCTGCGGTGTCGACGAACTTGAGTTTGCCCGTGTAGAACGGATGGCAAACGTTGCAAATGTCGACCTTCAACTCTTTCCGCGTGCTGCGGGTAGTAAAGCTATTGCCACAACCGCAGGTCACCTTGGTTTCGAAATAGTTTGGGTGAATGCCGTCTTTCATGATCGATTCCCACCAGGGTGGTGATGCTCAGAGTGGTGTTGTTGATGGATGCAGTGGAACAGCGGACGCAGGGACTGCACGCAATGGTTGCGTAGAGCCTCGTCTGCTAGACAGGGGGTGAAAATATAGTCGATTCGGCTTTCAAGGCAACTTCAATTCAGTAGAAAGCTTAAAACACCCTGGCTAGGAGTCGCTTCGGGGAGAGGAATGGGTGGATGCGACGAGTTGTAAGTCGTTGATTATTGGTGATTTGCGGCTTATTTGCAGTCGGCAGGCAGATCGTCGTCGAAAAGGCTGCCTCGATGTTTTCGATCCCATTTCCGGTCGCGCTCTCGGAGTGGCGGAGTGCGAGAGTCATCGGTTGGCTGGCGTCGAACCGAGTAAGTTGACCGTACCTAAAGCTTGAGCGCAGCGGTTCAAGGAGCGAGTTTAGATGTCGAATTGAAGGCAATTCGCAGTGGGATTAATCCCAGTAGGTTTAGTAAGAAAGGGGTGCTGGTTGGCCTATCCAAGCGTTTGCTAGAGCGGCGCTGGCCCAGGCGGTTGCCATGATGGAGATGAACTGATCGGTCTCGTGTGGGTCGCCGTTATCGAAGAATTCTTGGACTGGTGTGGCGCGGCTTGAGACATGCCAGGACCCGTCCTTTTTCTGGGTTTTGAGTAGGTACTTCAGAGCGCGGTGTTCGAATTCAAAAA